>JALXCS010000218.1:0-6672 GCA_026990815.1 Methylomonas sp.
ATAGATTTTTGAAAACTACCCAAAAAATCGGTCCCGCTACCGCTCAGGTCATCATGACCATTCTGACGTCACGCAAACATCCTCAGCAAGGTTATCGCGCCTGTCTGGGCATATTGCGACTCGCCAAGGCCTATAGTGATGCCCGTTTGGAAGCGGCTTGCCAACGCGCCCTCACGCTCGGCACCTGCCGGTATAAAAGTATTGAATCCATCTTAAAACACCGCTTGGACAGCCAACCCTTACACGAAACACCGGAGCAGACTCTACCCCAAGACCATGACAATATTCGTGGCTCGGATTACTACCATTAATAAAAAAACAATTCATCATTCACAAATAGGAAACGATTATGTGACATCATCCCACATTGGATAAACTCAAAACACTCAAGTTTACCGGCATGAGCCATGCCCTGGAAGAGCAAATACAGTGCCCCGAAATAACAGAACTCAGTTTTGAAGAGCGCTTAGGACTGCTGGTCGACCGAGAAATCACCGAACGTGACAACCGCCGGCTGACTAACCGATTGCGCCAAGCTAAACTAAAACAGCAAGCCTGTCTCGAAGATATCGATTATCAAGCAAATCGCGGACTGGATAAAACCCTGCTGCTGAAACTGAGTGATTGTCAATGGGTGAAAAAATCACTCAATATCCTGATTACCGGCCCCACCGGTGTCGGTAAATCATGGATCGCTTGCGCTTTAGCGCAAAAGGTATGTCGAGAAGGTTATACGGCTTGGTATCAACGTCTACCGCGACTGTTACAGGAACTGCCCTTAGCCAAAGGCGATGGCAGTTACAGCAAACTATTGGCTCGTCTGGGCAAAACCGATGTCCTGGTATTGGATGATTGGGGTTTATCTAAACTGACAGCGGAACAGCGCCGCGATCTCCTGGAAATCCTCGAAGACCGGCACGGATCAAGATCAACGATCATCACCAGCCAATTACCCTTGGATCAATGGCACGCCATTATTGGTGATGCCACCTTGGCAGACGCCATTATGGATCGACTGATTCATAATGCTTACAAAATCAATTTAAGAGGAGAATCGATGCGAAAAAACAATCAAAATTGACAACAATAGAGAACTCAGAGTAAAACTAAACCACCTGCGTCGCTTCGCTCCGACTGGGTGGCAACTTTCACCGGTTTAGGTGGCAGGCTTCACGTGGAATGGGTGGCAGGTTTCAGTGGAATACGTACTTTGTTAGTTTGATATTCATTAGTAAGCCCTTGTTAAAAATAGGTAAATTAAAAAATGTGAATGTTATCACAAAAAACATTTTTATGGCTAACGTTAATACTAAGCGGCTTAAAGATGGAGTGAAAATAGTCAGGCAGACAAGAGTTGAAGGCAGGGGCCTAGGTGAGGAGAAATTAAATTAATGTACTGCGCGCGAGAGCTTGAATATAGGTAAAATCAGGGAGCTGACCAATAAGCCAACGATCACGCCCATTACCAACAGCATGACAGGTTCTATCGCTTTGCTGATAAACTTGAGTATTTTTTCCAGTTCCTGCTGAAAATAATCGGCAATTCGTGTTGTGACCAACGCCAGATTTCCGGTTTCTTCGCCGGTTGTGATCATCTGCTTCACAATTGGCGGAATGAATGATATTGTTCTAAAGCCTGAAGCCAATGTCCTGCCCGCGGTCACATCCATCGACAATTGGTCGATAAAATCGTGAAAGATCCGATTTTTCACGACATCTTTTGCCAGATTCAATGCTTCAATCAAGGAAACTCCATTGGCTAGGGACAAGCCCAGAACACGCATGGTCTGGATGAGATAGATTTTCAGAAACAGATTTTTCAGTCCCGGGAATTTCAGTTTTATCAGATCCATGCTGCGGATCCCAGTGTCAGTTTTTGCCCATAGCCAGCATGTCATCATGAATCCGACAGAGAATGCCAATATTGCCCACCAATAATGAATAATCAGTTGGCTAAGTGACATAAGAAATAGTGTGGTCGCCGGAAGTTGATTTTGAATGGAGATAAATAATGTTGAAAATTTAGGGAACACTATGGCCAGAATAAAGATCACCATAGCGGTTGAGAAAACCATTAAAAAAACCGGGTAAGCCATTGCTGAAGCTAATGTTGATTTGAATTCCGCTTGCTGTTTTTCCATTTCCAGTAAATGTTCCAGGATGCGGCGGATATATCCACCGCTTTCGCTGGCGGCAATCAGGCTGACATAGGTGTTGGAAAATACCTGTGGGTGTTTGGCCAGTGCGCTGGAAAAGCTTTGGCCTTCACTGATGTCTTCGGCCATTTTGTGAATGACTTGTTTGAGACCAGGGTTAGCTGTCTGCTGGGCCAGTACATTCAGGCTAGAATGCAGGTCACTACCGGTTTCCAGCATTAACGCCAAGTGCTCCAGAAAAAACATTCGGTCTTTTTGAGCAATTTTTGTTTTGCCAAAAAATGACAAAGGTTTTGCTTTGTCTTTTTTTTTGGTTTCTGTTGAGTTATCAATTGGTTGAATTTCCAGCGCCATGTTGTTGCCTTGAAAATATGGTTGCTTGTTTAATTTTTCTTCAAATAGTTTCTTTTCATCAGAACAGGAGTAAAAAACCAGGAAGATTAAATTTCTTCATAAGCCATTACCCTGGAAATTTCTTCAAGCGTTGTGACTCCTTCCAAAACCCGGTCCAGGCCATCCTGGTAAAGTGAGGCTATTCCAGAATTTTTTAAATAGCTGTATAAATCATCTTGAGTGGGATCGTTAATCATGAGTCGTTGTAGTTCTGACGTTACCGGCAAGATTTCGTGATTTGCAATACGACCTTTGTAACCTGAATCATAGCAGGCAGGACAGCCGCGTCCTTTTGATAACCGAACCTGGCCATGTTGTTGCCAATGATGTCTTTTGATGTCTTCAGTGCTGGCAATATAGGAGGTTTTGCATTCATCACACACAGTACGGATTAAGCGTTGTGCGATGACGCCGATTAAAGAAGATGATAACAAGTAGGGTTCAATACCCATTTCCAGTAACCTACTGATTACTCCCGTGCTTTCGTTGGTATGCAGTGTGGATAAAACCAGATGGCCGGTCAGAGCGGCCTGAACTGCAATTTCAGCGGTTTCCTTTTCACGAATCTCTCCAACCATCACAATATCCGGGTCTTGTCTCAGAACGTGTTTCAATACTTTAGGAAAGGTCAGGCCAATGGCTTCCTTGACCTGGTTTTGGTTAACAATATCAATCTGGTATTCGACCGGATCTTCAATGGTGACAATATTTTTTTCGATGGAATTAAGGTAATTAATCGCGGCATAAAGTGTCGTGGTTTTACCGCTGCCAGTAGGACCTGTAACCAGAATCAGGCCATGAGTGCGTTTTAAAAGTTTGATAAAAGCTGCCTGATTGGCTTCGCTCATGGATAATCTTTCAATATTCAGCAGGTTCTGGTTTTTATCCAGTACCCGCAAGACAATTTTTTCACCAAAAATACCAGGCAGGGAACTGAAACGAAGATCAACCACCCGGCCCTGAGTGTTGACCTGAATCCTGCCATCCTGAGGCAAGCGCCGTTCGGCAATATCCAGATTGGCCATTACCTTGAGTCTGGAAACTAGGGCAGGGTGCATTTCTGCACCGGGAGTCATGACTTCGTAAAGAATTCCGTCCAGCCGAAAACGAATGCGGCTTTTTTTACGCCCCGGTTCAATATGAATATCACTGGCGTTGTCACGAATGGCGCGTTGAATCATGGCGTTAATCAGGTTGACAACCGGACTTTCACTGGATAATTCATCAATGACAGCAAAATCATCGGGAATCTGAGTGTCGACAACCTCAAAATCTTCTTCGAGATTGCCCAAATATTCTGCGATATCCAGATCACTATCAAGGGCTTCCCCATGCTGACGAGTGATATCGTCTTTTTTGGCCAATACTGGCGTTACCGTGCAGTTAGTGCGGTTTTTAATTTCGTCCAGTGCCGGCAGATCCTGGGGATCGTTGCTTGCCAGGATCAATTTATTGTGAATTTTGAACAAAGGCAAAACTACCAGCCGTTGCGATGTGTCCCTGTCAATGATATTGGCAATGGCCGGGTCCCATAGTCCTGGCCGTAACTGGATATAGGGAGTATCTAATTGTTTGCTTAAAGTTTTCAACAAATCAGATTCACTGACCCAGCCTTTTTCCAGTAGTATCATACCCATGCGTTTACCGGTCGCCGACTGTATTTGCAAGGCTTTGTCGATAATTTCCGGTGCCACCAATTGTTCGGCAATGAGCATGTCGCCGAGACGTGATTTTTGGTTATCTGATGATTCTGGTTTTCTAAGGGTGTCTTTGCCTGAGCGGTTTATGACAGGAATAAAATTGCCAACACCGGTGATTTTAAGTACTTCAGAAATGATACTGTTGGTATTGACCAGAGTAATTGAACCACCTTTTGGCAAAAGTTGCTCACGCCATTCCAGTAGTAATTCCAGGACTTTACTGCTAATGGTTGGGACAGTGCTGAAGTCAAGAATCAGCAAGGTTTCACCAGCACTAATACATTGCTCAATTTCAGCTTGCAAAAGATTCAGGCCGTGTGTTTCCGCCAGGGAACCAGAAGGAGCAAGATAGGTATTAACTCCTACTTGACTGCGAATAATCTCTGTCATCAGTAGTTATCCAGAAAATGGTTCTGGTTTGCCGATACCATAACCTTGTCCATAATCAATACCCAGTGCTTTTAATTCCTGAAAAATAGCATCGTTCTCGACAAATTCGGCAATGGTTTTCAGTTCCATGACCTGACCGATTTGATTGATAGCCGATACCATGGCGTGATCCACCTTGCTTTCCAGTAAGGATTTAACGAAATAGCCATCAATTTTCAGATAATCAACCGGCAGGTTTTTTAAATAGGTGAAAGAACTCATGCCGCTGCCAAAATCATCCAGTGAGAATTTGCATCCGATTTTTTTTAAGCTGTTTATGAAGTCAATGGCCTGAGATAGATTTGAAACCGCCGCAGTTTCGGTAATTTCAAAACAAATATTGCTCGGAGTTACGCCGCTTTTACGAATCTGTTCAATGGCATATTCTACAAAGCCCGGTTCACAAAATGACTGACCGGAAAGATTGATTGAGCAGGAAAGCGGGGGTTGACGCTTCGTTTCAGCCATTTTTTGCAGCGCATTTTTAATCACCCAGCGATCGATCTTGGACATCAGGTTGTAGCGTTCAGCCGCTGGAATAAAGAAAAAAGGAGAAATAATTTTGTCGTTTTCATCCTGTAAACGGAGCAGGATTTCAAAGTGTTGATTCTCGTTGGGGTTATCCTGTAGTGGTTGAATTAGTTGTTTGTAAAGTAAAAAACGATCTTCTTCAAGGGCGCGATTAATGCGACTGACCCATTGAAGTTCGTCTTCTCGCTGGGCTGTGTTTTTATCTGATGCATGATAGACATGCACCCGGTTGCCGCCCAGTTCCTTGGCAATATTGCATGCCAGGTCTGCTTTACCCATAATGTCGGAGTAATCATGCCGTTCTGAATTGATTTGTACTACGCCTATGCTGACTGCAATATCAAATAATTTTTCCTTGTAAAAGTAACGAAATTGTTTGATAGCCAGACGGATTTTTTCAGCATATTGTTCAGCCTTTGTCAACGAGCAGTCTTCCAGCAATACCGCAAATTCATCACTGCTCATTCTGGCCAGCGTGTCTGTATCGGACAGTTGTTTTTTTATCAGGGCGCCGATTTGGTTGAGTAATTGGTCTCCGGCAACCTGGCCTGAAGTGTCATTAATGATTTTGAACTGATCAACATCAATGAATAGCAAGGAGGCTTGTTGTTTTATAGAGGATACACTGTGTTCAAGACGCTCCATGAAACCCTGGCGGTTATAAAATCCGGTGAGACTGTCACGCCGCGCCTGGATTAATTTTGAAGCTTCTGCTGCCAGAACTTCGCATAATTTTCGGTCACTGTTGGAAAAATCTTTTTTTTGCAAAGAATTGATTAGAACCAAAATCCCGCTTTGTTTGTTTTTGCTCGGGTGTACTGGAGCAGCAATGATTTTACAGGGTATATGGAAATCGGCATCTGTCCAGTCTGTATCAGAATCTCGATTTATCACCACTGTTTCCCGACTTTCTATCATTTTTTGGCATAGTGATTTTTCTACAGCAACCAGGATAGCTTGCTGCTGTTCTTTTAGTTGACTGTCGGGAGCAATATGGTGGATAAAAAAATGCTGCTCGGGCAGATACAGAAGAATCAGATCAATATTCAGGTAATTTGAGCTGTTAATAATAAGTTGTTCCAAAGCCTGGTATTCATTGTGCTGATCTTTTGATACTTCACTGTCATCCATATCATAGAACAAGTTAAGTTCTTCATAACGAACCACCAGTTCATCTGCCATTCCTGAAAGTGCTATGTCTAGATTATAGTCATCGCAAAGACACTGGATAATATGAATCATTAAACGATCCAGTTGTTGTTTTTGAAAATCAGAGAGCTTTTGCTGTAGGAAGATGAGTGATAAGTAAAATGGTTTTTGACTTGCTCCTAAATAAAATTTTTTCAGGAGTAAGGTGGTTTCCGGTGATATTTGTAAAAAATTCTTTTTTGTTAAAAAGGTGATGGGAAGTTGACTGATTGAATTTAACAAATCAGGAAAATCATTGTTAGGGTTTTTATTGT
>JALXCS010000218.1:6682-16910 GCA_026990815.1 Methylomonas sp.
CGTTTTTATCGTTTGCAGTTCTGATTATTTGGCCCTGAACATCAAGAAGCGCAAGGGTGCATGGGCACGAGGCAATAGCTTCAACAAAAGGCAGAAATTTCTCAAGTTTTAATAATTCTGGTTTTTCTTTCATGGTTCAGGCGAAATAATCATTTAACCGAATGACCAGGCGGCGCATACTTAAAGGCTTTTCCATTAATTCCACTGATTTGAATTGTTCCGCCCAGGTTCTGATATCACGGTCGGTGCGAGATGTCATGATAATAATCAGTTGGCTCAATTTAGGGTATTTGCTGATGATCTGTTCACACAGTTCTATACCATTCATTTTTGGCATCTGCACATCAGTGATAACTATGTCGGGTAGTTCACGTTCGATAGCCTCTAGAGCTAATTTGCCGTTTAATGCGGTGCTGGCAATATAGCCTGAACGTTCAAGAAATTGTTGTAATACTAGGGTTACATGAGGTTCGTCGTCAACTAACAGTATTTTTTTCATGCGACTGCTTGTTTAAGAATGGTAGAATTTTTTTTCAGGGAAATTGTAAATTCACTACCTTCGCCTGGAGAGCTTTGAAGTGAGATTTTCCCTTGATGTAATTCGATAATTTCCTTGGCGAGAGACAAGCCAAGACCATGACCATTTTTTCGGGTAATTTGTTCATCAGAAGATCGATAAAATTTATCAAAAATTCTGGGCTGGTCTACCGGCGAAATCCCTAAACCCGTGTCAGAAACTTTGATAATAATTACTTCATCCAGTTCTTCTGCAGATAAAATAACCTTGCCGTTAGGACGATTGTATTTGACCGCATTTGTGAGTAAATTGTTGATGGCAATGCGTAATAATTCTTTATCGACCTGGATGTTAGATAGTGTTCTGGGTAGTTGTAGTTGAAAGTCAATGTCTTGATGCTTGCCGCTACGAGCTACGCTGTAGAAGGTATCTTTAAGAAATTCAACAAATTTCACCCGGTGCAAATTTAAGGTAATGTTACCCGCTTCTATTTTGGTGATATTCAATAGATTGCTGATCAGTCCTGCCAGTCGGTCTACCTCATCATTGATAACATTGACAGCATTAAATCTTTGATCATCAGGAATACCTTGTTCATCAGATAATAATTCAGCATACATCCGAATCACATTCAGCGGTGATTTTAGTTCATGGGCAACGTGAGCAATGAATTCATCGCGGGCATTATTTGCCAGTACCTCCTGAGTTTTATCATGAAAAATCACCAAGGTTCCGCAAATGGTTTCAACATCTTTGGGAGCAAATATTGGATAGGCTCCAACGACAATGGTTTTGCCCAGATTATTTTCGGGGATATATTCAACTGTTTCGGATCGTTGTAAGCGGCTGATATTACTGTGATAACGTGCTAACAGGTTGATTACGTCCTGATTGTTGCACCACTGCTGGGGCTTTTTGTGGATAACAGATTCCAATGGTTGGCCAATTAATGCTGTTAGTTTGAAATTTGCAAATGTTGTTAACCCGGTTTCATCCATAATTAGAACTGCATCCGGCAAAGATTGCAGCGCTGCTTCCATGCGCTTGCGTTGATAACTTATCGCTAGAGTAGACGCTTGGGTTTTGACATTATCATGTTGTAATTGTTGGAAACGGTGGTCGACAACTTCAACAAAGTGTTTGAAGTTTTTTATGAAATCCTGAAAATCATTGGCCTCATTAACAGTTTCAAGGTGCTGTTTGTGCAATGTTTTGTTGATTTCTACATTAGCCTGGCGTAAAGCTTGTAATTCGCGCCTGATCAAAAAATATGTTAAGGGAACCAATAAAAAAACCGGCAAAGCCAATTGTGCGATAAATGGTAACTCCTGGAGGTCAACCTTGATGTCAGGTTTAAAAAAACCAATTCGATAGTGTCCTATCAATTTACCATTCGCTAGCAACGGGGCGCGGAATTCAATAATTTCCTTGTTATCAGTTTGTAAGTTCAAGTGGTGTTCGGAAGGCCAGAGATTGGCAGAGTCGGTTAACTGAATTTTGGGAATAGCGATGGTGCCGGAACTGGATATGGCCATGGGCTTGCCTTGTTTGTCAACGATAGTGGCATAGGCAAAATCCGATTGTTGAAGTTTGTTTTGGATAAGGTCCAGAATGGCACTGCGACCATTTTTGATTGACAGTTGTTCAAGCGGTAGGGTTGATAATACCTGGGCTATATTTCTGCCTTGTTGTTTGATCGCTTGTTCTTGGTTTTGATAACGATTGGTGATGAGCAGCCAGGCAATAGTGATTATTACTAGTAGAGCCGCTGATATCAGGATTAAACCGAAGCGTTCAGTTGCTATTCTCTTCATTAGCTGTTTGTAAACAGAAGGCGTAATACTTCCAGCATGGAATGTTTAGCTTCAATTTTAACCGGCTCCAATGATTCTTCATCCAAGCCGGTAATTTCCCATGCCTTGACATTAATTTCAGGTGCATCAATACCATTCTTTTTGCTTTCTTCCTGTAGCACCATAATAGAAGCCAGATGCACTATGGCGCTGTCTAGCAAAAACTGACCAGACCCCAAAAGCGAGGTATGGTTTTCAACTGTTTCAACATGACTTTTAGGTAATTTCCATGACCGCAGCAAGGCACTGCCAACTTTCGAATAATCAAAACCAAAAGTTTCTCTTTCTATTTGCTGGACAGGTTTGTTGTCCAATTTTGCCTCGGATAGGATTTCAAATGCTGGTCTTGGCATTTTTGTATAGATAATCAGATGGCCAATATCATGCAGCAATCCGGCCAGGAATAGGCGTTCGCTGTCTAAAACATTACATTTTCTCGCTAACAGCCGTGAGATAATTCCACAATAGACGCTGCGTGCCCAAAATTCCTTCATATTGACTAAATCTTTTGGAATGCCTTTAAAGGATTTAACGACAGAAGTAGCAAGCACCAAATCATGAAGTTGAGATAAACCCATAATGCTGATAGCGCGGGTGACGGTTTCAATTTCAGAAGCAAAGCCAAAAAAAGAGCTGTTGGAAATTCTTATTAATCGTGCGCAAATGCTTGGATCTTGACTGACAATATTGGAAACATCATCAATCGAAGATCGGGGATCATCGATGGTATCTCGGACCTTGAGATATAGTTCAGGCAAGGAGATCAGGTCATCAACGTTTGCAACTAATTGTTCCGGAGTCATTGAAAACTGCTATCAGGTTGGTAATAAATAGAAGGATAGCAGAACTTTTGAGGATTTCCGGGAAGCTAAAGAGAGCAAGTCCTTTCTGGGGAGGAAGGACTTGGGGCTGCGATCGGTGTCATAAATACCGGGCAATCAAACCTTTTTTGGCGTTTATTTTAGGCAGAGGTATTTTTACTTCATAACCGCCACCAGAAGCTTCCTGCATGGGATTGCCATAAAGATCTTCCATGTGGTCTACAGTAATATCCTGGTTGCCTTCAGGTAAAATTACCTCGATGGTATCACCAACAGAAAATTTGTTTTTTACCGCTATTTCGGCCAGTCCGGTAGAGGAGTCATAATTTCTGATTTCGCCACAAAACTGTTGTTGGTGGCTTTTGGAATAACCAGTGATATAGTTTTGGTATTCATGCGTATGATGCCGTTGGTAAAAACCATCGGTATAGCCGCGATTAGCCAGATTTTCCAGAACACCGAGTAGTTCGGGGTGGAATTCACGGCCAGCGAGGGCATCATCAATAGCTTGCCGATAAGCTTGAGCAGTACGCGCAACATAATAATGAGATTTGGTTCGACCTTCTATTTTCAGGCTGTTAACGCCTATTTCGACAAGTCTCTGAACATGTTCAATAGCCCTTAAATCCTTGGAGTTCATGATATAAGTGCCATTTTCGTCTTCCATCACCGGTAAAAGTTCACCTTTTCGGCCTTCCTCTTCAAGGAAATAAACTTTGTCAGCCAAGGGGTGGCGATTGGCACCGCCGCAATTGGCAGTACTGAGTTCAGACATGGAAATCGCGCCTTTTGCTAATACATAGTCGCCCTCAGCATTTTCATGTGCAGGTAATGTATCATATTTCCAACGGCAGGAATTGGTGCAAGTGCCTTGGTTAGGGTCGCGGTGATTGAAATAACCGGACAATAAGCAGCGGCCGGAATAGGCAATACACAAAGCTCCGTGAACAAACACTTCGAGTTCCATATCCGGGCATTCCTGACGGATTTCAGCAATTTCATCCAGGGATAATTCCCGCGACAGAATAATTCTGCTGATACCCATTTTCTGCCAGAATTTCACAGTTGCAAAATTGACGGTATTGGCCTGGACAGATAGATGAATCGGCATGTCGGGCCATTGTTCCCGGGTCATCATAATCAATCCTGGATCTGCCATAATCAGGGCATCAGGCTGCATCGCGATAATGGGCGCCAGATCTTTGACAAATGTTTTGATTTTGCTGTTATGGGGAATTACATTGGTGGCGAGAAAGAATTTTTTGCCTAGTTGATGCGCTTCTTTGATGCCTTTATCCAAGTTGTCGGCAAGGAAGTCATTGTTTCGTACCCTCAAGCTGTAACGAGGTTGTCCTGCGTATATTGCATCAGCACCGTAAGCAAAAGCGTAGTGCATATTTTTTATAGTTCCGGCAGGAGATAAGAGTTCAACTGTTTTCATAGTATTTTACTAGGATAATATAAGACTATTATAAACCTTTCTTGTTAACGTGAGGCCTAATAACGATTACCCTGAAATGAACTAATTCCGGAAAGTTAAAAATACTTATTCAATGAGCACGGAGATTGATGATGTGGCTGTTACTTTTTATTATCGCGTTGTTATATGTTTTGGGTAATGCATTTTTATTGTTAAGAATGACCAGTATTCCTAAAATCCCCAAAAACTTTATAGCTCGACCTTATGATGACGATGAAGAAGATGAGTAGGCCGTGTCCGTAAGGTAAAAGTGATCGGACCGTCATTAATTAATGCGACTTGCATATCTGCTCCAAATTCACCGCAAGCCACGGTATGGTAGTGGCTTTTAGCCTTTTCGGTGAGATACTGAAAAAGTTTTTTGGCTTGTTCCGGGGGGGCAGCCGAGGTAAAACTAGGCCGGTTGCCTTTTTCAGTATCTGCGGCAAGTGTAAATTGGGGAATTAACATCAAATCGCCATGGGTATCGCGTAAGCTGAGGTTCATTCGATCATTTTCATCAGTAAAGATTCGATAGTTTAAAACCCGCTCAAGTAATCTGTCTGCTTCATGTTCAGTGTCTTCTTTTTCTATGGCGACCAATGCCATAATGCCATGGCCAATTTCGCCTATGGTGTTGCGATTGACAGTGACGCTGGATTGGGTAACTCGCTGGATAATAGTGATCATAAAGGTTTTCCTTATTATTTTTTTGCTAAATATCTCTGTACATGACAAAAATTTGTGGAACAGAGGTAAGTGATTGAAATAAAAAACACATAGATACATCCGTGTAGCTCCCTATCGCATCCCTGCGATAGAAGGTCTTGTTATTTCAATCGCTTACCTTATTTAACATCCAAGATGGTTAATTTTTTGTTGTGTACAAAGGCTAAATATTTAAAGCTGACTTTTATTTTGGCATACACTTTAAACAATGTTTAATGGCTATTTCACATTTTGACTTGTAATTAATGAAAAAAATCGATTTTTTGGGATTTAGAAAGATATTTTTGCTATTAATGCTGGCATCAAAGTCCTTTTCCTGTTTGTCAGAAATTTATCAATGGAAAGACCAGTATGGCAAGAGCCATTTTTCTGATGTAAAAAGAGCTCAAGCGAAGCTGGTAAAAATCAATTCGGGATATGGTTATTTTTTTGTTAAACGGGTTTTCGATGGTGATACTGTAATGCTTGAAAATGATACCAAGGTTCGATTATTAGGTATCGATACTCCGGAAGTTGAGCACAGAAACAAACCGGGTCAGTCTGGAGGAGAGGAGGCAAAACGTTGGCTGGAACATGCGGTGTTAGGTAAAAAGATCCGATTACAAAAAGATATTGAGAAAAAGGATAAATATGGCCGGACACTCGCTCATATTTTTACTCAGGATCGTAGGCATATCAATCTGGAACTGGTCGAATTAGGCTTGGCTACAGTCAATATTTACCCGCCAAACTTACAATTTACAAAAGAGCTGTTGCGTGCTCAGGAGTATGCGGAAACTGAAGGATTGGGAATGTGGCGATATCCGCAATATCAGCCCATGACGGTTGCTGCAATGGATGGAAAACGTCTGAAAGGATGGCAAAGAATTGTTGGAACTGTTGAGCGGATAAGGCAAAGTCGAAAATATGTCTACTTGGTATTTTCAAAACAATTTGATGCCCGGATTGCGTTAAAGAATTTAATATATTTTCCGGATATAAAGAGTTATATCGGCAAAAAAATTGAAGTCCGTGGCTGGTTGTCCCGAAGAAAAAAACACCGGTCCATGCTGATTCGACATCCTGCTGCTATCAAGATAGTGGAATAGATCGGAGTTTTTTGTAATCTCGGGTAGAATGCTGTACCTATGCATTCAAACCGAGCCACAAAAATAAAATCTAGATACGATGTCATTGTTATAGGTAGCGGTGTTGGAGGGCTGACTGCCGCATCATTATTGGCGAAAAGTGGCAAATCAGTACTGGTTATTGAAGCGCACGACAGGCCAGGTGGCTATGCGCACGGGTTTAACCGGAAACGGTATCATTTTGATTCAGGCGTTCATTTAACTAGTGGTTGCGGGAAACATGGTTACCAGGGTGGCCAGGTAATTTACAAAGTAATAACTAGTCTTGGAATTACCGATCAAATAGAGTTTATCCCTGTTAATCCTTTTTCCCAAGCATGTTATCCAGATTTTACCGCCAGATTACCCACTTCAATAGATGGTTTTGTTGGTACTTTAGGGCAGTACTTTCCAGATGAAGCTCAGGGGTTAAAAAACTTGGTTGATTTGTGTTTGCAGATTACGGAAGAAGTGGCAAAAGCAGACGAAGTTATGGCCGATAGCGGTTTTTTTTCCCAGATTGAAGCGAAACTGCCCGCATTTAACCAATATCGTAAATTTACTTTGACCGAAGTTTGTCAAGGTTTTATCAATGACCCAAAACTTCTCAGTTTGTTTGCAACTAATTGGCCTTATCTTGGTTTGCCTCCCTCTCAGGTTTCTTTTGTTTATTGGGCAACGATGCTAATCGGTTATTTGGTTGATGGCGCTTATTATTGCAAAGGTGGCTTCCAAAAGTATGCTGATGGATTAGTTCATGGGCTGCTGAAAAACAAGGGTGATATTGTTTTTAAAACCTGGGTCAAGAAAATTGAAATTGAAAAGCAAACGGTTAAAGGTATCATTACCGATTCAGGACAGCGGATTGGGGCGGATGCCGTGATTTCTAATGCAGATATGAGGCAAACTGTTACTGATTTGGTGGGTATTGAGTTTTTTCCAAAACGATATCTGCAGCGACTAGATAGAATGCGCCATTCCCTGTCAATTTTTGCAGTTTATATTGCCACTGATTTGCCCATTCATGAGTTGGGGTTTGCACAGGAAGCTTTTTGTTATCAGAGCGAAGATCATGAGGAAAACTTTGCTACGATTGAGCAGGGAGAGCTTTCCTTTATAAGTATTACAATACCAACCTTAACAGATAGTTCTTTGGCGCCCGCGGGTGAGCATGTGCTTATGATAACAACATTATTACCATATCAAAAACGCGAGATATGGAAGCAGCTAAAACCGGTTGTTGTGGAACAAATGCTGGATCGTGCTGAGTGTTATATTCCAGGTTTAAAAGAACATTTGCTGTTTGTCGATGCTGGTTCACCCGAAACTATGCGTCGATATACACAAAATCATCAGGGTGCGGCTTATGGCTGGGACGTGACGCCTGATCAAATTGGTCCCGGCCGGATTTCCAATCGGTCGCCCGTTTCCGGGCTTTATTATGCTGGACATTGGACGACGCCAGGCGGTGGAGTTTATGGGGTAAGCGTTTCAGGAATGCAAACTGCCCAGCAAGTTTTGGGAATTACTCATCAGAATGAATTTTGGCAATTTCTTGAAGCAGGCAGAGTAGCGTAGTGCTATTCTAGTTCCTTTTTATCCTCCAGTTTGTCTACCGTAAAAAGTTTCATATTGGTTCTGATTTCATTAGCAAATTTGAAACCGGTATCGGATAGTGGCTTGTTGCCAATATGCTGTAAATTGAGAGCGGTCATCATTGCGGCTTTTTGAAAATCTTTGTTTTTCCTCATCAACATGGATAATACGAACATGGCTTGCTCTTCATCCGTATCACCCGCGTTGATCATGCTTTGTAAGTCCCGGGTAACAGAAATAAATGCCAGGATCCTCTTTTTTCGGCTCAAAAAACCAATTGAAGGCATGCTGTTATATAATACTTTAAATATTTTTTCTGCATTATCCAGATTCACGCGAAAACACCTTGGTTGAGAATCATTAATATTCGTATGGTAAAGGCCCTGTCGTTATTATTTAAGCCAAGAAGGTTTGATGCCCCCATTCGGCAAAGGTCTTACCAGACGTTTATGATTTATTCTATCATGATCCTTATTTGCTGGATGCTTTGGTATCAATATACAGAGCCAGAGGCTTTTGAATTACTGAAGGCCAATTGGCCGGTTTCTGTAACCATGATTTTTGGTTCCTTTATTGCTGGCGCAACCAGTGAGGGCGGGGGGGCGGTAGCATTTCCTGTGTTTACCAAAGTGCTTGATATTTCGCCCAATACAGCCAGCATTTTTTCACTGGCTATCCAAGGTGTTGGAATGACAATGGCCTCGTTGATAATTTTCTTGTTAAGAGTAAAAGTTCAATGGAAAATGCTTCTATGGGCTAGTATTGGCGGAGTGCCGGGGATTTTTCTAAGTATTTCATTATTGTCACCTTTGATTGCACCAGAAGTGATCAAAATGACCTTTACTGCGATGGTCAGCAGTTTTGCAGTGACATTAACAGTATTAAGGGTAAAAGGACGAAGATATAATGATGATTTGTATAATTTTGCAGGCACTGAGAAGCTGATCCTGTTGACAGCTGGTTTTGTTGGTGGGGTGATGTCTGGGCTGGTAGGGAATGGCATTGATATTATTTGCTTTTCAGTGATGGTATTATTATTTCGAATCAAAGAATCAGTCGCAACGCCCACTTCTGTCATTTTAATGGCAATCAACGCGGTCGTTGGTTTTGCGATCCATGCGTTTTACAGTCAAAACTTTAGCCAAGCAATTCAAAATTATTGGTTAGCCGCGGTTCCAGTTGTTATCATTGGAGCTCCATTAGGCGCTTTTTTTTGTTCGCGACTTAATAATGGCGCAATAGTTATAATTTTGATTGTATTGATTTTGATTGAGCTAATTTCGTCGCTCTGGATTATTCCCTTGACCGAAAATGTTGTTTTTTCAAGTTTGACCGTAGGAATACTTTTTTCCGGAGCGTATTATGTGATGGCAAGTGTTAATAAATATAATGATGAAGAGGAGCGTTAAAATGAAAAATTTTTTTCAGCTAGTGGCAGTGTTTTCCATAGTAGTGCTGTTGACATCCTGTAACAGGATGGGTAGAACACCGGAAGCATTGCCGGCTAATATCCAGATTGGCGATACCTACTATACGCAATTTGCTTTACAGTTTGAAAAGGGACGTTTTATCACCACCAATTATCGCATTGGAGTACTGCTGCCGATCAATTCACAAGTAACGCTGCTAGATGTCAACAGGAAAGTAATTAAAGTTCATCTTGAGGACTTTGGTCATGATTTGCTGATCAGAAATGCAGCCAAACACGTTGGTGGAGATGCATTTTATTATTTTGGTAAATTATTCGATCACCAGAAAGTAAATCTGAACAAATTTACCAGAAAAGAAAGAGCTAATATTAAAAAAGGTAAGGTGGCTGTGGGTATGCGTAAAGATGCGGTGATTGCAGCTATTGGTTATCCTCCAACACACCAGACGCCAAGCTTGGAATATAATAACTGGACTTACTGGAAAACCCGCTGGGGAGACAAATTTATCGTCTATTTCAAAAATGGCAAGGTTTCCCGGATTCAAGATTAATCATTGAAAATTAGAACATTTTATAGATTGGAAAATCATGTTTGATAATTTAACCGAACGATTAGGAAAAACCCTAAAAAATCTCAAGGGTCAGGGTCGGCTGACTGAAGAAAACATTAAAGAAACCCTGCGCGAAGTACGCATGGCGCTTCTGGAGGCAGATGTTG
>JALXCS010000219.1 GCA_026990815.1 Methylomonas sp.
ATCAAGCTGACGTTGTGGTAATTCCTAATAGCCTTGATTCCTTCAGTATCTGTAAATCTGCAAATCGGACTGTTCTCGCATTATCGAATAGCGTCCCTGTCGTGGCAACTGCAACTCCTGCCCTAGAGGCACTTCGGGAATGTATTATTCTAGATGATTTTGAAGATGGCTTAAGGCGTTATTTAACTGACGCTAAGTTAGCAAAACAACATGTAAAAAGAGGAAAGCAGCAAATAGAGCAACTATATGGACAAAAAGCCATTAATAATTTATGGCAGAAAGTGATTGATGATGTTCTTGATGGCCGTAAAACCCATAAATCTTCATCTAGTCATGACCCAGAAATAATTATTGCTGTTCATCTTCCGCAGGATATTGCTTTAGTTCGTCCCATCATTGAAGAATGCCTTAATCAAAGTTTATCTTGTGCTGTTTGGACCAATCTCTCGGCCATTAAGCGATGGCCTTTTTTGTTGAGTGGGATTAGAAATTTAGGGGTTAGTTGGAAAATACTTTTGGACGATTTTAATGAAAGTGAGGGAAATTTATTTCCAGATTCAATCTATGCTTTTCTATCGGCTTCCGAAACTAATCTCAATCCGCATAGATTCACACATAAATTAACTAAAATCGCAAACAGTCAGGGTCTATACACAGCCACAATGCAGCATGGTTATGAGAATGTCGGCCTTACTTATCATGATGATGTGCATGATATAACAAGGGTGCATTTTGCATCTCGTCATATCTATATTTGGGGTGGATTGGATACATTACATCCCAAAATTTCAAACGAGACGCGAAAAAAGTGTATATCTGTCGGATGTCCAAAGCCAAAGAATGTGGAGGCAATGGTGCTACCTAATTATTTTTCCAAGAGAAAAATAATTATTGGAATTTTTGAAAATTTACATTGGCATCGTTATTCGGATGAATACAGAGACTTTTTTTTGGAAGGTGTTAGCTATATCGCAAGTTTGTTTCCGGCTATTGTTTTTTTGGTTAAACCACATAATGCCGGAATGTGGTTAACAGTCAGGCATCAAGGTAAAAAACCTGAGTTAAACAATATAATTATTGCTGATCCACAAGATCAGCAGTGGGCTAATATTTCTGCCGAACAATTGTTTGCCCATTTGGCGGCAGTAATAACCACTCCGTCGACAGTCGCTTTAGATGCAGCAAGGTTGGGTCTTCCCGTTGCGCTGGTTAACCAAGGGCTTGATTTGAATAACTATTCACCATTACCTCTAATCCAAACGATTAAAGACTGGAAAGGTTTTGTCAGTCAGGTAGTAAATAGCCATGAAGATCATTTTTTACATTATTTCAAACAGGTAATTAGTATCCGTAATAAATTTTCATTAGGAGAAAAATCCCATCAGTTCATCAACAGAGTTTTATTTCCAGGAGAGGATGCCGCAAGTAGGATAATTAATGATATTAAAGCTAGTCAAGTAAGCTTTAAACAGGAAAATAAACATGTTGCGTAATATTTTTATTACTGGTGGTGCGGGCTTTATTGGGTCACGCTTGGTTTTTGCTTTATTGAAAAATGAACCCAATTCTCGAATATGGGTGCTTGACAATCTTCATCCACAAGTTCATGGAGAAAATGCAAAACCTCCGTTTTTCCCCAATGAAGTTATTTTTATTGAGGGAGATATTACTGACAAATATTTTTTAAAAAAGGTTGTGGCCCAGGCTCGGCCTGAGCTTGTATTTCACTTGGCAGCAGAGACTGGCACAGGGCAGTCATATGGTGAAGTTTCGCGCTATTGTGATGTAAATGTAATGGGTACTGCAAACCTTATAGAAAGCATTCGAGAAGAAGGAGGGGGAGTTACGAAGAAAATTGTACTTTCTGCTTCTCGAGCTATATATGGAGAAGGGGCTTATAGGGATAAGTGTGGGAAAATATTTACTGGGTTACCCAGAACGACAGAGTTTATGGCAAAAGGCGATTTTTCTGTCCCGTTACCTGATGATGCACAACATCCTGTTAGCCCGCATCCAAGTAATACTTCTTTGGCCCCTGCTCCAGCATCGATTTATGCGTCTACAAAATTAATGCAGGAGTTATTATTAAAACAATCAGGTGAAGGATGTACCTGGAATACCACTATTTTACGTTTTCAAAATGTCTACGGACCAGGACAATCATTACTTAATCCATATACCGGAGTGTTATCAATTTTTGCCAAACAATTACTGGAAGGAAAAAAGTTAGATATATACGAAGATGGTTTAATTGCCAGGGATTTTGTCTATGTGGATGATGTGGTAAATTCGTTGGTTAAAGCAGGCCAAGCTGATTTGAATCGTGGCGCCACGATGGATATAGGCTCGGGCAAAGCAGTTACGATTTTAGAAGTAGCTCGTTTGCTAATGAAATTTTTAGAATGCTCTGATGAAAGCTACACAATTACTGGCCAATTTAGAGCAGGTGATATTAGGCATGCTTGTGCTGATATTAGTGCGGCAGCTCAAAATCTTGATTGGCGCCCACAAATAGATCTTGAAACAGGGATAGCACAGTTATCAAATTGGGCTCGAACCGAGTTTAAGTAAAATAAATTTGAAAAAAAGAGGTGAAAGTCATGTCAAATGAAGAAACCATACGTGTCTATGTTGGAACTGACAGATCGCAAATGTTAGCTGTACCTGTTTTGGAACACTCAATCAAGCGCCATACTTCTGCAAAAGTGGAAGTGATACCAATGTTGGATTTGCCAGTTCCAACTCCTAAAGACCCACGGAATGGCCAGAGAACAGGGTTTTCATATAGTCGCTTCTGTATTCCCAAACTGGCGGGTTATAAAGGTAAAGCAATTTATATGGATGCAGATATGCTTGTGTTTAAAGATATTCGAGAACTCTGGAATATTCCATTTGATGGCGCAAAGGTTATTATTCAAGAAGAAGTGAAATTTGAAGAAGTAACGACTCAAAAGATAGGAGCTCCCAAGAAAAGAAAGAAGCAATGCGCTGTCATGCTGCTTGACTGTAGTAACCTTGATTGGGATATTGAAAATATAGTTGATGATTTTGATGCGGAGAAATATGGATATGAAGATTTGATGTATGACCTATGCATTCTGGATGAATCCGAAGTTAAATATGGAGTGCCATTTGAATGGAATAGTTTGGAATACTATGACTCTGACACTTGCTTGCTTCACTATACAGATGTTTATACTCAGCCATGGGGAGAATGTGGGAACAAATTAGCATATCTTTGGTTTGAGGAAGTGCGGTTAATGCTAAAAAAAGGTGTGCTCGATGAGGCCACAATTCAAAAGGAGATCGAGCTTGGTTATTTTAGACCTTCTTTAATACGAGATATCAAATTTAGGCACTTGATTCCTTCTTTTTTACATGGTTTTTTTGATAAAAAAAATGCTGCACTTGATAAGTTGTCAGGTTATGTGAAGCATAAAGCAGTTTATGAAGCTAAACGTGCTCGCAAAAAAGCAATAAAGGAATATGAAGAAAAAATGAAACTTCAGCAAGCAGCAACTCTAGAAAACAGTATTAAAGCGTGAAGCATCTTTCCAGCAACTTTCTAAATAGAATGATAGGTGGTCAGGCGGACAAAGAATTTGAAATTTTCTTAAGCGGTAATCGCGATGGATTAAATGTACTCATTTTTACTGAATACATAAATGCAACTTACTTCATTAGTTTTGATATACCATTGAGGCGCTTGCATGCGAAGGGAGAAATTAATATAGCTGTTGTTTCGCAAAAATTTGTTTCAGATGACAAGAGGGGAAGTTGTCAGGGTCGTTGGGTGGAGTTATTTCAACCGAATGTAGTTGTAATGACTCGCTATGGACATGAATCTGGAATAGAAATTCTTAATTATTTTCAATCATTAAATGTGCCAGTCATTTATCATATTGATGATGATTTACTTGAAATACCAGTTTCATTAGGAGCTGAAATTCAGAAAAGACAAGGGGCGGAAGGAGTTATAGAAACCCGTCGATATCTGATGCAGCATGCAGACATGATTTATGCTTCGACAGGCTATCTTTCAGCATCACTTCAAAAAAGGTTTCCTAAGCAAAAAATAGTTCATGGTATTTATGCACCCTATATGGGGGATGTCATTGGAGAAGTAACTTCAGATGATAGATTTCAGTATCAGATAATTGGTTATATGGGCTCAAAAGGTCACCAGAAAGATTTGGAACTTGTAGTTCCAGCACTTGAGCGCTTGTTGGATGAGCGCTCAGACCTTCGATTTGAAGTTTTTGGCACGATACGTATGCCTGTTCAACTAGAAAGGTTTGGACCGAGAGTCAAAAGTCGTTCAGTGCAAAAGTCATATCTTGAATTTTTAAAAACGCTAAGTAGTCTTGGGTGGACTGTTGGGGTTGCACCACTTGCTGATGAACCTTTTAATCGCTGCAAAGCTCCGACAAAGTTCGTAGAATATACTGCTTGTGGTATTCCAGTTATTGCATCAGATTTCCCGGTGTATTCTGATGTCATTCCACAGAACGGTGGTGTTCTTGTTATGGATGATTGGTATGCCGCTATTTCATGCTTCTTGGATGACCCTAAAACTCGAAAACAAGCACTTGCCATTTCTCAACGTAAATGTGCCAATGTATTTGCATTATCTGTACTGGAGCGGCAATTGAGACATGTCTTTTCCGAAGTCAAGAGATGATTATAAAATTTAGCAGTGAATAAATTGATTCGCGAATTTAACTCTTAAGATGTTATTTAATTCTCCCGAATATTTTTTATTACTTGGTATGGCCGCCTCTCTTTATTGGGTGCTGCCATCTATCAATGCAAGAATGCTAGTGCTATTTCTGTCAAGTGCAGTGTTTTACATAAGTTGGAGTTTAGAATATTACTTTGTTCTGCTGGGTGTTTTAATATTTGTCTGGCTTGTTTCAATACTTTTCTTGGAAAAAAAGGACAAACGATGGTTGATTATAACCATAATTGTGCTGCTTGGAATGCTCTCTTATTATAAATATGCAAATTTCTTCATAGATAACATTAATGTATTATTTGCTAATGGAAGCGGTTTAACCGCTCTACACATAATTTTGCCGCTTGGAATTTCGTTTTATATTTTCCAGATACTAGCATATTGCATTGATGTATAT
>JALXCS010000220.1 GCA_026990815.1 Methylomonas sp.
CAACTTGATGGACTCATCTTCAGATAGATCACGCCAGGCAGTCAAACGAGCGAAATTGTAAACAAATCCTGCTGTTATTTTTTCAACCCGAAAATCGTCATCATCAGCCTTAACTGTTGTTACAAACAATAGCACACATATCACAAGCAATAATCTGACAGCGAGCAAGGTGTTTTTAATCATTGGTCCAGCTAAATGATTCAGTCAAAAACGCCAACTAAGTTTACCGTAAATACTACGCTTAACTTCAGTAGGTTGAGTTTCAACAGTTCTTTCATTAAATTCCATATGCTCGGAATCCAACAAATTTCGGCCTACAAATGATAACTCCAGATTACTGACCGGCTGCCAAATCAAGTGTACGTCAAAGCCATAATAAGCGGCAATTCGTTGATCGCCAATCTCATCAACATAACGCCCGGTTAAATTGATTTGAACCTGGGACGTTATATTCAAGCCGGCAGAAATAAGAATTTGATGATGAGGAACAGTTTGCTGATTGCGACTACTCAAAATTTTGTCAACACTATGATCATCCAGATAACTATAATAAGAGCGAATTACCAGAATATCCATTGGCCGCCAATCTACTGCTATTTCAAAACCCCAAATTGTTGCCTTGCCACGATAAGCAGTTTCAAGAACCACTGAAGAAGTGTCGGCATCAACCAAATCAAAGCCAATGAGTCTTTTGTAGTCATGATAATAACCTGAAATATCTATATTCAACTGCGGATTGACTTGCCAACGATAGCCTCCTTCGTAAGACAACATTTGCTCGGTTTTCAAATCGCGAGTACTAGTGAATTTAACATTTTTCGAAAATCCCGGATCATAAAACCGGAAAATACTGTCTCTTTCAGTTCTTGAAGGGGTTCTTAATGCCCTTGAAAAAGCCACCCAAAAGCTATGCTCGCCCCAATTCCAAATAGAACGAACGGAAGGTTGTATTTCAAACCCGGTGTAATCGTTATGTTCAAATTTAGCTCCAATTATTAAATGCCAGAAGTCAGTCGCCCAAGTTATTTCATCCTGGAAAAAAGCGCTGAAAAGCTGAATGTTGCGGTGGTTTGGCTGATATTGTATAAAATTACTCTGACCATAATCATCTACAATCAACCGATAACCAAGCCCCCAGGTTAAATCATGATGGTCAAAAAACTGGAAACGATGCTGAAAATCAACGTCAAAGGTATCAATATGATAATTAACCAATGCTGAATTGTTGATGTTATTATTCCATCGTTCTCGATTATAATAAAACTGGAGTGCTATTAGATTGTTTGCTTCAGTTTTATGCTGCCATCGACCCTGAATATTGTATTGATAAGCCCTGGTATCGATTGCCTTTCCAGGAAAAGTAGTGATCGACAGCGTTTCTTTTTCATTACCTTGATAATAATCACCTTGTAGAATAAATAGGTCACTATTTGAAAGATTAATATCCATTCTTGTGCCAACCTGAAAACCATCAGCACGATCATCCGTAGGTGCCTTCTGAAAAGAACCGCCATCATCACGATCAAAATACCGGCCGTAAACTCGATAATACCCGTTATCAAATAACGCTCCTCCATGACGAAAACCGGCAATCACTTTTTCTGCATTGCCAGCTCCCGCCACCAATAAATTTCCTTGGGTTTCACTCGGTCTTTTGGTGATTATATTGATGACCCCATTCATCGCATTTTCACCCCATATTGAAGCCCCTGGCCCTCGAATAACCTCAATTCGATCAATATCTTCAAGCAATGGATTATGAATGTCCCACACAACACCAGCATTTAAATGTGAATAAATACTTCTGCCATCGATAAGAACCAGTAATTTTGATGCATATTGACTGTTAAATCCGCGAATAGAAACCGCCCATTTATGGGCTGTAATTCTGGCAACCTGTACGCCAGGCACCAAACGCAGTAAATCAGGCAAGCTGGTTGCCCCTGAACGGTAAATATCGTCCTGGCTAAGCACATAGATTGCGGATGCCACGTCACTTATTCTCTGAGGTTTTTTTGCTGCAGATGTCACGATTAGCTCTTGCACCATCAGCTCCTCAAGCGTTAAATCAGCAACATCAACAAAATCTGCTTCTGCCATTACTTTTTCTGATAAAAAAAACAACAAAAGAAAACCATACCGCAGCTGGATCTGAGTACGCGTATATTTAGGCATTTTCCACCCTGTCTGATTCTGTCTTTCAAATTCTGGTATTTTTTGCAAAAAGCAACAAAACGGTATTGTTAGTCAATTGCTCTGTACACGACAAAAATTACCTGCAAAACTTGCAAAGAAGTCAGCCTCTGAAATTTCAAGAGCTTCTATCGCAAGGATATGATAAAGAGCTAAATAGATGTGTTTTTGAATATCTTGTGGTGCCATTAACTTATCTCTTACATATCAATTTTTGTCATGTACAAAGTTAATTGTGTATCGACGAACTGCAAGCAACTGTCTAGCAGCAAACATTATTAAATACCTCTTGTCTAACGGCTAATCTTATGGTTTTTTAATTATACGTCATTTCTAATAATGACCAAGCAGACATTGCTATAAGCATAGGAAAAAATAAGAACTTGAGATCTATTCTCTGGAATTTCACGAATTGAAAACACCCCTTCACAAAAAATATGCAAAATGCTTAAGGACGAGAAAGAAATTAATTTAACAACTGGCGCAGAATTATTATTCGCATTCGAGGCATACAAACAGGCGCATAGCAAGCTATGTAACTGTTTGTGTAACGTGAAAGGCGGGTAAAAAGACAATCAGTCAGTTATTAAATTTATTTTTTGAACGTTCCCCACTCATGTTTCCAGTTTTTCCTCAAGCATTTCGCAATAGTTTTTTAATATCTTGATTCTGGCAAACCGCTTGTCATTCGCTTCAACCAAAAACCATGGCGCAGTATGGCCGCCGGTCCTGGCAAACATATCATTCGCCGCCAACTCATAACCCTGCCATTTTTCCCGGTTACGATAATCTTCCTGGGTAATTTTGTATCGCTTGTAACTTATTTTTTCCCGCTCTTTAAACCGCCTTAATTGTTCTTCCTTATCAATATGAAGCCAGAATTTTAATAAAACAATGCCATGCTCAACCAAATCTTCCTCAAAATTAACGATTTCCGAATAGGCCCGCAGCCACTCCATTTTTGATGCAAAACCCTCGACACGCTCAACAAGCACTCGACCATACCAACTCCGGTCATACAGAGTCACTTTTCCGGCTCTGGGTAAATGCCGCCAAAACCGCCAAAGATAATGGTGTAGTCGCTCCTCATCTGTCGGGGCAGCAACACGTATCACTTGATAATTCCTGGCATCCATTGCTCGGGTTAATCGCCTGATTGCCCCACCTTTGCCCGCAGCATCCCAGCCTTCAAAAACCAGAATACTGGAAATTTTCCGCTTATGTGCCTGTCTGGCAAGCAGACCTAACTTTCCTTGGTAGAAAGCCAGTTTTTTGCTATAAGTTTTTTCACTCAATTTTTTAGACAAATCCAAGGCGTCAAGCAAACATCCCTGATTAGCAACTACGGAACCAGAAGAAAATAATTCAAGGTTATTTTTAGCCTGCTTACGATGTTGCTCAATATGATATGAAATACGTTGCAGAACATGCTGACCTACTGTCAAATTTCGATAGTGGTGATCATGACTGTCTACAATCAACCAAGGAGAATCAACTGTGCTGGTCATTTTTAAAACGGTTTCTGCAACCTGAATGAATTGATCATAAATTTTAAGGTGCTTTTTATCTCGCTTGGTGACCTGCCATCGTGTCTGGGGATTTTTTTCCAGTTCTTTAAGCCGTTTCTTCTGTGTCGCCTTGTCAAGATGTAACCAACATTTGACCATTAAAGCACCATCATCAATGAGTTCCTGTTCAAACTGCTGAATACGATGCAATTCAGTTTTCAATCGTGTTTGATTAATTTTATTTTTTACCCTTTCGGCAATGGGCCTGCTATACCAGGAACCGACGTAAATACCGATTTCTCCCTTTTTAGGCATGGACCGCCAAAACCGCCACATTCTGGGACGCTCACGCTCCTCGTCACTGGGCTTTCCAAACGCATGGGTACTAATGTAACGGGGGTCCATCCATTCATTGAGAAGATTAATAACCTCCCCCTTACCGCTACCATCAACTCCAGAAATAACAATGAAAACCGGAAAATCACATTCGGCAAGCTGCTGCTGAACGCTTAATAATTGGGTCCTCAATCCCGGTAATTGTTGTTTATATTCCTGTCGTTTTAACGAATGGCCAAGCTCTGCAAATTCAAACATCAGCATTAATTTCCAATAATTTTTTATGGTAATAAAGTAAAAGTGTTGACGCAATGCCAGTTGTCATGATAAAAATACACTGTCGATTTAATGACACACAAACACAAAAGGCTCTGTTTTAGAGTCACCCTTTTATATCAAAAAGGGCAGAATATTAATAATTAACTAGAGAGGAAATATAAAATGGCTGAACAACAAGAGAAAGATAACTTTTGGCTGTACATTGGGGGCCTGATCGTAACTGTTATTATTTTAGTATTCTTGCTGAAAAGCAGAGAAACAGAGCATTTAAAAAGCAGTGCAATAGGTGAGATTCAGCAAGAAATTGAGAAATCAATTCCTTCAAGAAGAATGAAAAACACTGCAGAATAATTACAGCACTAAACCCCTGGCCACTACTGTTCAGGGGTTTTTTGAACCTTACTAAGGATAACAGCAAATCAACTTTCTTAATTAATACCCTGCCATTCTTGCAGCAAATCAGTCCCCAAACCAAACATCGCCAAAATACGCCCAACCCCTTCATCAACAAAAGCTTTGATCGAATCATTTTTATTATAGAACGCAGGCATTGGTGGGAAAATAATCCCGCCCATTTCAGTGACTGACCCCATATTTCTGATATGCGCCAAATTTAATGGCGTTTCCCTGGGCACCAACAGCAATTTTCTCCGTTCTTTTAAGACCACATCTGCCGCCCGGGAAATTAAATTTTCTCCAAACCCATGCGCAACACTAGCTAAAGTTTTCATTGAACAAGGTGCAATTATCATTCCTTCTGTCTTAAATGAACCACTGGCAATACATGCGGCAATTTCATCGACATGATAAGTAGTATCCGCCAAGTCATAAAGCGCCTTACGACTCATTCCCAATTCATGCTTAAGATTCACCAAACCTGCAGATGAAATCACCAAATGGCTTTCCCATTGCGAATAATTTCGTAAAACCTCCAATATCCTAACCCCATAAATAGCACCGGTCGCGCCAGTCATGCCTAGAATGAGTCTTTTTTTCTTGGTCATATATTTTCCGTTAATATTCAAATATCATATATTTTGGAAAATCCTTTTTCAGATAAGGATATCCCCGATCAATTTTCAATCCCTTCGGAAATTTCAGCATACAAGCAGGCGAGCATAAATTTTTTAGTTTTTTACTCCCCTGCTTAGGTTTTCAGTTGCCCTTACCAGTGCATCAATCATTTCCACGCCCTGAGCCACATGCCCAGCATCGGGTAAAACAATATATTCAGCATATGGTAAAGCGCAATGCAGACTAAACCCCCCCTCAATAGGACAAACAAAATCATTTCGACCATGAATAATCACGGTCCGAATACCACTTATCCCATGACAGTTATTTAACACCTGGTTCTCTTCAATAAAATAATGATTTATTGCATAGTGCAATTCCATCCGCACCTGCATTAACAGTTTCTGACTCACATGTTTTTCATTCTGCAAAATCTGATATTCAGATCCTAAAGCAACCTGGCTTCCCCAATTATCCCATTCTCGCGCAACTCTCAAGCGTGCCACCTCGTCTTTCCCCCATAATCCTTCAAAAATCCTATCCAAGATACTTTGATTTTTCGAACCAGGCAGAGTTTTTACCAATTGATGCCATTGTTCAGGATAAATTCGCCCTGCTCCTTCTTCCAAAAACCAGTCCAGGTCTTTTTGTCTTGCCAAAAACACACCCCGCAAAATCATGGCCTCAACTTGCTGGGTAAATTGCTGGGCATAAAGTAAGGCAAGGGTTGCCCCCCAAGAACCTCCAAACAAAATCCATTTCTCAATACCAAGTCGACTTCGAATCCTCTCCATATCCTCCAGCAAATCCTGGGTGGTATTATTTTCCAGCTCACCAAACGGAATTGATAATCCACAGCCTCGCTGATCAAATAAGATGATGTGATATTTATCAGGATGAAAAAATCGCCGATGCTCCGGCCGAGTTCCCGAGCAAGGCCCTCCATGCAAAAAAATGACTGGCAAACCATCTGGGTTGCCTGATTGCTCAACATAAACAGCATGCTGACTTCCGGTTTCAAGAAAAAAAGTGTGAAAAGGCTGAATTTCAGGAAAAAGTTTTTTCATCTGACAATCTCTACCATTCCCTTACTAAAACAGGCACTACACTGACTAACAACAAAGTAGTCATCATTGTTATCAAAGGTAACAAAATCCTTTCATGTCGATACCAAAAACAACTACCATCTTGCATTGATTTTGTTGCTTCCGCATGGCCCACCATTTGTTTAGTTAAAAGATGATTTAAAGCGACAGGAGGGCTAAGATAACCTAGCTCAAACGCTACCAGAGTCATCATCCAAAAATGGACTGGCTGAATACCATTTTTATAGGCTATTTGGGCTACCGTCCCCGAAACCAGCACCACTGCTCCAAAAGGGTCCATAACCATCCCAATACCGATTAATATCATAACCAAAAAAATTAGCGTCAACCAAATTGACTCAAAATGCTGAGGAAAAAAATCTAGCAGTCCTGAGCGTTCGACCACGCCGCCCAGGACAAATGACAAGCCCATTAACAATAATAACGCCCCTATATGGATACTGGCTTCTGACGAGGCCAATCTGACCGCTTCCTCAAGACTTCGGGATTCCTGCTGGCTATTGTCAAGCGCAATATCATTCGCAAACAATTTTTCATAAATAACCAACCCTAAAACCATCACCGGCAAAATTACCGGCGCTGAAAACTCGTCCAGATATGCATTTAATAAAAACACATACAGGAAATAAACGATAATCAAAATCACTGCATAGGGAATCAAAGCGCGTAATGCCAACATAAAAGCAGGAAAAGCATCCCGAACTGAAGCGATTCTAATTTTTTCCTGCCGAGTCAAAAATACAAAAAACCAGAATACTACAATCGTCGTAACAAAAGTCCTTATCCCCCATTCAAACAACTGGTCAGTCACCACTTCTTTATTTAGCGCGGCAATCAAAACCACTAGCAAACATGGCCGAAGTACCACGCCCGCACTGCCAGTCATTGCTGTTGCCGCCAAGGCAAGTTGCCTGCGGGCGCCAACTCGCCGTAACTCTTTATATACTATGGCGCCCATTGCGATAATAATTATCCCTGAAGCGCCGGTATAAGCAGTCGGTAAGGCCATCACCACAATCGCAACAAAAGCCAGTACCTCCGGCGACATTTGCCAAGGCTTGAAAATATTAAATAGACGCTCGCCCAACTGCGTCTGCTTTAACAACATCCCAGTCCAAATATACAAACCAATATTAAGAAATAATCCGGCCTGGTCAATTAATAAACTAAAAAAAATCGCCACTCCAGCCGGATGACCTTCTGTCAGAAAAAAATATTTAGCCGCAAATAACGCCATAATGATATATAAAGGCGTTGCTAATAATGCATGAGTAACCGTCCCACCAGATTTAATACCTGATCGCGGTTTAATCAATAGAAAAAAACTGACCGCACTTAACAGACCGAAACCAGCAATCAATAGCGGAAAAATATCTGGATAATCAATCGCTGCCTGCGCCTGAAAAACTTTATCTCGGTAATTCCAAGTAGAAACCAGTAGCAATATGTTTCCAAGCAACTGAGCTGCAGCTGAAACCCGCTGATCAAGCTCTGTGATCACTGGTTTAAAAGCTATATGATGTTGTTTTATCGAACAGGTAATAGCACCGATAAACAACAGCAAAAGTAATATTTCTCGGTGTTTTCCATGAGTGAGGAGACTTATTGCAGCAACAGTTTTTTCAACAGCACGAAATATTTTAACTGTAAGTGTAACTCGGGCCTGATTATTCTTTGCGAGTTGATGTTTTTCCACACACAACATCCGCGACTTCTCCAGAGAAACGCGAGCCGCCTCCCTGTCAAAAGGCTCGTCATCAAACAACATGTCGAGATCGTCCTTTTCTGCTGCAAGCTTGTCGAGTTCCGCCTCAATGTCCGGATTAATACTGCATTCGGGTTTGGCGATATCTCCTCTTAGCGAGAAATAATCTTGCCACAAAAATTCACCTGCTTTCAGTAATTGCGCATGTAATTTTTCGCTGTTCCCGGCAACAATGATAATTAGTAAAATAATGAAAACCGGTAGTGTGGAAAGCCACTCCCACCAATGGCGCTTAGGGAGTCTACTGGTTAACACGAAGATGTCTGGGAATAACTAAAGGTGAATTCACAGCCATTTTAATACTGGGCTATTCTTTATCTGCAGCGGTGCACTCAGACTGAAGCGGATCTTTTTTACAACGTAACATTCTCATAACTTTCAACATTTTACCGTTATAAATACCTTTGTTCCTGAGTCTGATTCTAGACTGCCGGAAAACTTCAGAGTAATGGTCTTTATCGACCTCTGGAATTTCTATCCATAATTTTTCAGGGATTTTACTTTCATAGCGGGCCAACAAATCAACCCCCTGATCAAACTGACTCACCGCATAGCTCCTGGATTGCTGACCAAATCGCTCAGGGAATTTACCACTTCTAATCAAAATTTGCATGGTCACTTGCGCCAACGAGAAACGAATAACCCCACCTGAAGGCTGTAAGCCTTTATAAAGTTCCATGGCTTCGTACACAACCGCAGGCCCATAGGTAATATCCACAGATCCATTATTAAATTTACTATACATATTAGCGATTGACGTCGCCACTGGCGAAGCGCCGACAAATGAAACCATTTCGGTTTGTGCAGGATCGGAATCCATCACAGCAAAACGCTTGCCAGCCAATTCTCCAACCGTATCAACACTGCGATCTCTGACGAATAAATAAACAGCACCACCAGGAAAAAGCCCCACCACTTCATACGGGCCGCTTTTCATTAACTTGGCTGCTTTTTTCGAGCTGATCGTTGCAATAACCGACTTTAAATACTTGTAGCTGGGTATCGCACCCACTGCATCAAGACTTCCGGTAAAGCTATTGAACTGACGAGCGCGAACTCCTGTAAAACTCACCGCATCACAAAGTCCTGCTTTAAAGTCTTCTGCTGCAACGCGCTCGCTGGTATAAGGTTTTAAAACAAGCTCAGCGCCCCAGTCTATTGCCGCAATTTTATAATCTTTCATCTGGGTAAAAACCGGGCCATTCGCACCCAGAATATCAAAAACACAAACTTTCTTTGCTTCGGCAAATACTACTTGAACGCCCAAAATAGTAAGCAAGATAATCAATATATTGAATGAGCTGCTGTTAACTATTTTCAATTCAGACTCCTTTTTTTAATTTGTTTTTTCAGATCTTTGGCCGCCATTGCATAACCACCATCCGAGCCATCAACAAAGTGTATATGATGCAAATGGTAATCGGAAATTACACAAGTCATTAACGCCCGATCGGAAACATGAAGCCCATAGACCAAAAGCTCTTTTTGGTATTGCTTTTCAAGATATCCAAGTAGTTGATGTCTTTGTTCAGCCGTTCCTGAAATAACCATGCGTAAATTGTCATCAAATTTCCGAAAGTCCGTATTAGTAATTAATCTATCCTTGTATTTCCCCCAATCAACTCCAAACATTCGCTTTTCATTTTCCATCCAATGCTGGCCCAATCTGACTTTCCAGGGTAACAACCTGGAATACAGCCATTTCGACAGCCTTCTGTCAAAACTGGCACGAATTTTTCCCTCATCCTGCAAATTTTTGCTGTTCACAGTTAGCTCAAGATTATTTTTTTGCACCGGATGATAGGTTTTGACTTGCCCATAAATTGCCTGAATCGCATCAAACGTCTCCAAATACACTGCATTATTTCTTTCAGGGTTTTCTTCAATCGCCTGCACTAGCAAAGAAATTGTTTCACCGTGTAGACTGAGGACATCTTTCCAACGACATTCAAAACCAGAAAAATCAGCAAATGGCAAAATATTTTCTATTTTAAAACTATAGCGATGGTCACGATCATTTTTCACCAGATGTTCAGCATAAACCAGCCCTTTTCCTGAAAAAGCCGCCTGATAATAACCTTCAGAAATTCGACATTTTGCAACTAACACCTGATATTGCGACTGATGGAGGTCAGCACAGGGCACAATTCCTACCCGAAGCGACAATGAAAACTGCTCCATGGCCATCAATTTTGTAGCAACCAAAGCCTTCTTAACGACTTCAACATAATTGTCGGGAATACACAAACTTGCTCCATCGCCCCCAAAAACAAACGGAATCGGCAATGGCTTCAATGCATTACAGACAGCAACTATTGAGGCGACACCCACAGCATTAACCTCCCGGTATCGTCCTTGCTGTATTGCCTTAGTGGAACCTTCAATATCAGTAATAACAACAGACCAATCTGAAGGCAATTTAACATAATGTGCAGATCTAAAAATACCCCGAAAGTGACCAAAAGGTTTCAAATTGGCATAAAAATGCTGATCTTCAATCATATTCATTACGGCAGGATAAATCGGCTGGCAATGTTTTAAAGTTATTAATTTTCATTGGCCATCATCAAACCGCATAGCTGCCCTGCTACATTAAGTGCATACATTGTCTAGCCAAGCCATTTAACGATCTTAAATCTTAATATAGCTGCAAAAAATCCTTGCCTTCCAGGAGCGGCAGATATTTTTTTTCCTGGGCCAATTGGTTTTTCTTTCGCGTAGCAAGCCACTTTCTGATTCGATGACTACGCTCTACATGCCCAAGCTCAGACTCTATGATGGCAAGCTTTTCGGTGTTTTTTATGATCTTATCACGATTGCCAATATACCGTAGCACCATATTAGCCCGTATTAGATATCGCTTTGCTTTAGACCAATCCCCCAACTGAAAATAAAGCTGCCCCAAGTCAGAAAGTGATACAGCAATTCCATGTTGAACCAAACTGGCTTTATAAACAGCCAAGGCTTGCTGCAATTTTTCTGCGGCTTGTTGATATTTGTTATCTCTTAACAGTATTTTTGCTTTAAATCGAAGTAATAACCCTTGAAAAGCTCCAGAATCAACATTGGCATTCTTCAAAGCTTGCTCATATCTTTGTGTCCAAAGCTCAGCATCTAGATCTTGTCCAATTGCGACGCGGGCTTGATTAGCAATTGCCGAAAGCTGGATTAAATCTGGCGTTGATTTTGGCTCGACACCATCAAATTCCGGTAGCAAGACTAATAGAAATTGTTTGGCTTTGGTAAATTGCCTTTTCATGATCGCAAATTTTGAGAACAGCAGTTTGATTCGAGCTTGATGACGTTTTAAAGCCTCGGTCTGGGTCATTTCAGCCGCACTAGTTAAATATTTATCAGCAGTTTGTAAATCCCCTGCCGCTAAAGCAACCTCAATCAAATTAATATAAGAAAACAGGATTCTTTCCTGATTATCAAGTCCTTGATATAGTAATAATGACTTGGAAAACAACTGCTTTGCACGATACCAATCTGCTTCCTGAAAAGCTCTAACTCCCTCATTATCAAGCCTTTCAGCATCTTCGAAAATAACGGGACGGGGCTGTTGCACTGCGCAACCGACCACAAACAACATCAAAACAATAACATACAAACGAGGCATCGAAAGAGCAGACAATAAAACATTAATTTTAATCATGCAAAGGCTGCGGTGGTATTAATGGTTGACTTTCCGGCTTCTGAATCACTTCTGACAAAGGCCATATTTCTTGTGCGCCTTCGACAATTCTTTCTGCACCGGATAATGTTCGGCGAACATCCAAGGCAATTCCAGGCAAGTTATGTAACTCCTCATTGATCTGCTGTAAAGCAGTGTTTGTCAGCGCAATGGTTTTCTTTAACTCTGCCACCAACTCAGGAAGATCCCCTGTAGTCCCTTGAAAATCATTGAGCACATGATTTACGCTGGTTATGACTGGTTTCAATTCAACCAATCTTTGTTTAGCAACATCAATAACGCCTTCAGTTTCTGATAATATCTTCGCCCCGGAAGTCACCACCTGTTTCAATTCACGCTCAACCTGCTGATCAAAGACTGCCGCCCCCAAAGTACCGTGTCCAGTTGCAATTTGAGTGATAATGACATCAATGTTGCCAATTGTTTGTTCGAGTCGCGGCATCATTTCAGCAATTTCGGAAAACACACTGGTATCCGTTGACTGAACAATTCTGGCAATTCCCAATACCAGATCGTTTAAAGATGGGGTTTCTTCCACAGGAATAATCGAATCTTCAGGCAAAACTGGCGCATCATAGGAACCAACCTTGATTTCAATAAGCGCATTTCCCAAGCTAATCAAGCGATTAACAATCACTTTCGCGTCCGTTCGGATCAAATCACGCTGACTTTTATAAATATCCAGGGCTACACGTATTTTACGTCCATGAGCCAGTTCCAAACCTGAAACAGAACCTATTTCAGTTCCAAGCAATGTGACAGGACTACCCTGACTGATTCCCTCGCTGGTTTCAACGTTCATATAATATCTGACATGAGACTCAAAAAGATGCTGACTCTTACTACTGACAAAAAAAAGTGCGGCAAACAACACCAGTGCAGAAAAAACAAATAAACCAACCAGCCTTTCTCGCCGATTATATTTAATTCGATGAATGTAATGTCCAACATTTGCAGCATTTTCTGAGTTCATTAATCAATTCTACTCCACATTTTTTTGACCGCTTATTAATCCCTGCACTTCCTCATCTTCTGATGAAATAAAAGCTAACCAGGAATTAAAACAAATAATTTTACTTTCCGAGATAAAACTGATTTGAGTTGCATGTCTTTCAAGAAAACGCGGGTATTGCAAGCCGCCAATCATACACACGGTTCGGTTTTGCCGATATTTACCCAATAAATTTGCCATAGTTTCACGCTCATTTGCGCCCAGATCATGAAATGGAACATCAAAAACTAGCAATGCAGGATCAAGCATCAAAGCACGTGCCAGTCCCAATTGTAACCGTTGAAAATGCCTCAGAGTTGCTGGAAAACTTAAAAAATCAAAATCACACCCCAGCTCGCTTAATAACTGCCTTGCCTTATCTGCTGTCTCACGAAAAGTTTTGTTTTGATGATAAAGAGCAGGCAACATGACATTCATCAATCCATGCTGTGAAGAAAGCAATGGCGCAACACCAGACAGATAACCAATTTGAGTCCGCATTTTACGCCAACTCTTTAGGCTTAGGTGCGTATCCTGGCCAAAAAATTTTACCCGACCTTGCTTTGGAGGATATATTCCCGCCAGCATAAACAAATAATCTCGCAACTGGGTTCGATGCGGCCCGACAAGACAAAGCAACCCGTTCGACTCGATAATACAATTAAATGGTTGATAAGCCAATTCGGTATTTTCTGAATATGGAACCGCCTCAGTCGCACAAATAATTGCGGAATCATTATGTTTCACAGCGATAATAATATGAAATAGCCATCAATCAAAGCAACAAAGAGCAAACTTCTCACCACCGCCTTTTGCATTTCCTGAGGTACCTGAGTTGGAGAAATATCAGCCGATAAGCCATGAAAACATGCCTGCGCCCCGATAACCAAACCAAAACAAATATTTTTAAGAAAAAAAACTCCCAGAATATTAAAGCTCATAGTATTAATCAATTCCGTCAATGATTTAGAGGCAGAAAAATGATAGATTCCTGCACTAAAAAAAACACCACAAATCAACATGATTATTGAGAAATAAAGTGCCAGCACTACCTGAGATACTGCCATACTGAGGATTCTGGGTACCACGAAATAATCATCAACATCGATTCCCAGATATTCCAGGGATTGAATTTCTCCATGTACTTTGGTATTTCCCAAATCAACAGCCATTGCCGAACAGGATCTGCCGATCAAAATAACCGCAGTAATGAGAGGCCCCAGTTCACTCAGCAATAATCTGGCAAGAATTTCTGTAATCTCTCCGGTACCGGTAATAGCTTGCATGATATAAATCAGTTGTGATGTCACACCGATGCCCACAACTACGGCTAAAAAAGAAATCATCGCAACCGCGTCAACACCGGTAAAAATCAATTGACCCAATACCGCCGAATAAACAGCACGATTAAAAATATTTCGATGAGGTTGCCATACCGCTAGGGCACGCAGAAAAAAAACCGTAAAATCTATGGCATAATCTAATGGTCTAATACATAAGCGACCTAACCAACCCAACCAGTTCATTATCTAGGAGGCTGTCGAGTTAAGGGAGTCGTAGCGAGGCAAGTGAAAAATTGTGCGCGTTTTTTTGATCTTTTGAGGCGCATAGTAGTACTACGCAACGAAAAAGATCGGAAAAAGGGGCCAATTTTCCATTGCCGCAGTAAAATCATCCTTAATCCGACAGCCTCCTCGGGAACGGGTACGGAATAAGTTCGACAAATGGCGTAGGATTTTTGTTTGTCTTCAAGGCGTGACAACAGGCGCATAACAAGCTATGTAACTGTTGCCACAACACATAAGGCGGACAAAAAGACGAGCAAATTGTTGAAGTTAATTCGTGCACGTTTCTAAAGTAAATCATCAATATCTATCATTTCCACAGGATAAGGAGTATCATCCCAAAACGTTCCCAACTTAGCCATTGGCGTTCGTTTTCCCGTTGCTTCTGTCCAGAGTCGATCTGAAATCATCTGAATCTGCAGAAGGGCAATTTCATTCAATAATTTATATGTCTGATTTCTGGAAAATGAGTTCTTGGCTCGAACAAATTGATGGATTATTTTTTTTACCTGTTTAAAATCACCAATCCCCCAATAAACCTGTGCAGCCATCACATGGGCAATACCTACCCCTTTATCCAGCCCAATCTGGATTGCTTGATCAAGCAATCGTTGAGTTTGTTTATCATGACTTGGGTTTTCTGAAAGCGCCGTCCAAACCGCCGCCTGAATGGCATCAGGAACTCCCCACCATTTTTGATTATCCAGACAACCGGCGCCTCTGGCTACTTTTGCTGCAATACCCAGCGGCACATTGGCATGACCCCCAGAAGCAATATCATTAATTACCGCCTGAAGACCATCAAGAAGTCCGATCAACCAGTAAAACTCATCATTTTCTGAGGCGAACTCAGGACATTCCTCGCCTGGTTCAGCAATTGCAACAATTAAATAACGATAACCAGTCAATTGTCTGAGCGCTGCCTGATGAACAAATCGTTGTTGGGCTATTCGGGCATCTTGTGCCTCAAAAGAATTTTTAGCTTGAACTGCTCTTATATATCTTAATTCCTGTTCCCAAGCCTTGATTTCAGAACAATTCCCGGCCATCATATAAAGCAAGACGGCAAGATGGTCAGGGGAGTCGGCAACTTGAGAAAAACTGAGTAGAAATGGAGTAAATGCCGTTGCCATATCACAACCCAAACCAGCATCATCAGACGCCAGGATAAAAGGAATCCCCTGGTCTTCTGCATAACCAAGCATGATTTTGCCAGTGCTGTGATAAGCCAGGGAACAGGCATTCAGGAATAATGTGGCACATACGAGCAAGTACTTCGAGTAACAAAAAATCCTGTTGATTTTTTTCTCCAGTTTGATTTGAAAATAAAAATCGTAAACAAAAAAGGGAGGGTTTAAAACCCTCCCTTTTTTTACAGCTCTCTTTAAACAGTTAAATTTAGAAGCCGATACCTATATAAGCGCCTGCTTCAAAGCCGTCCATATCAACGCCATCTACATCAGCAACATTGTTATAGCGGCCATCAATACCCACATAAAAATCTTCCCAGATATTGTAGTCAGCACCAACGGCAAATACCATACCAGGTTTCAATACGGTAATAGACTCAGATGGGGGACTGATGACATTGATAGTAAAACCAATTGGAATGATCCAAGGTCTGAATTTACTACCCTTCATGAATTTGATTTTTGGCGAAGCAGAAACAGTCAATGAATTGACAGAAACCAGGGTTGCATTCACATTGCTTCTACTTGCGGCAAGCAGATTACTATGGGTTGTTCCTAAATCTTTATACAAGACCTGTAATTCACCCAAAACTTCTGTATTATCCATAAAGCCCCAGAGATTATCACTGAGACTAAAGTCAAGACCTGCACCAAGATACCAACCTTCAGCATCTCCTTTCCCGCCATTAGGGCCGGCAAATTCGCCACTGCCAAGAAAAGTATCAGAATGAATGGATACACCATCTCTTGATTGGTTGTTTTTCACCCAACCGCCACGGAAAAACAACATGTTATCTTTGCTTTCAACAACAGCTGGAGCATTCTTCACAGACGCCATCCAGTTTTCAAGCTCCATGAAGCGGTGATCATTATTATTGGCTGTTTCAGTTTTAACACGAGTTAGTTCAGCTTGCATCGCTTCCATCATATTGGACATTTGCTGAATTTGCATTTCCATCGCTTCAACTTTTTTGTCCATGGCAGCCGCCACTTTTTCTGCTTTAGAAGCAGCAGAAGCCTGAGGTGCGACCAAAACACCCGCCATTGTCAATGTTGCAGTAGCAACACCCAACGCTATTTTTGTTTTCTTAAAGTTCATTTCATCCCCCTCATGA
>JALXCS010000221.1 GCA_026990815.1 Methylomonas sp.
AATGCTTTCTAAGTCCTGTTGTTCAGGATAAATAGCAAAAATGTTAATACCTCCCTGGCTGAGTTTATTCACAATTCCGGCAATTATTTTCTGGATGGTTGTACTTTTTTCTTCACCAATACTCAACCGGTACTGATATTGCTGGTCAGCCAATGAAGAATGATTAATTTTGGTAATCTCCTGCCGGTCCTGCAACTGTGATTTTAGTTGCTCGGGTGGACAATCCGTTTTCAACTGGATAGTCTGACTGTTTTGCAGATCATTCAGTCTGGCATCGATGGCCAATTTAGCACTGTGCATAATCAGTACCCGCTCACAAACTGCTTCGACCTCCTGCAAGATATGGGTAGAAACAATTACAGTGGCATTTTTACCCAGTTCAGCAATCAATTCCCGCATATGCAAAATCTGGGTTGGATCAAGACCGTTTGTGGGTTCGTCAAGAATCAGGATTTGTGGCTTGTGAAGAATAGCCTGGGCAACCCCTACCCGCTGCTTGTACCCCCTGGACAAGGTATTGATAGGTTGCGTTGCCTTTTCGGTCAATGCTGTTTTGACAATTACCTGTTTAACTGCAGAGAATTTTTCCTGACCGGTTAACCCACTGAGTTCGGCAGCATAATCCAGAAAATCAATCAAGGTCATTTCCGGATACACCGGACAATTTTCGGGTAAATAACCGATTTTATTCTGGACCTCCGAACGCTGATCTTCAATATTCAAACCATCAATCTCGATAGTTCCCTCACTTGGCTCCAGAAATCCGGTCAGCATCTTCATAATCGTGGTTTTTCCGGCGCCGTTATGGCCCAATAAACCAATAATTTCGCCTTTACCGATATTAAAAGAGACATTGTCTACAGCTCGAAAGCTGTCGTAATTTCGGCAAAGTCCGGTCACTTTAATCACACACATACCTCCAAAAAAAAGACACGTTAAATTTTCGCGTACAAATTATGAGTATTCTGTTGATTTTTTTCAAGGGACAAATTCAACTGCGTATGTGCAAAAATTTTGCTGGCAGTAAATTAGCTTTTACTCCCCAAAAAGGCCATAAGATAATTTCCTTCCAAGAAAGTTCCTGGACCGGTTCTTTAATCTAGAAAATACTCCAATCGATTACACACTTCCTCTTTATCAATGCCTGCAAAAAATGTATTGACTATTTTTTTCATACCATTTTTGCAGTATCTCTCTCTAAAAAGCCACCTCAGTGCCACCGTTTTTTAAACAAAAACCTTGGATTGTAAATTAATTGGTCAATAAACCAATCGGTTAGCAACCATTGAAACAACGTGAAAAAACGATTTCATCAATGTTGTTACAGTCGGCATGCTTTATGCTGCTAATTTTTCAACAACCAAAAGTGAAAGTGCAAATTAATCAACTGTAGTTTTTTTATTCGATAACAAAAATTAAAAAAGGCATTTACAATGAAGACCTTAATTGATAGCTCCATCTTCAAAAAATATGAATCAAAAGCGCGTGGGTATTGCCGCCGGTTTAACCCGATATTTACTTCTGCCATCGGTAGCATTATGAATGATATTGATGGCAAGAAATATATTGATTTTCTCGCGGCATGTGGAGCATTGAACTACGGCCACAACGATTGCGATATGAGTAGAGCTTTGCTAAAACACATTTCGAATAATGGTATTTCCGCTGGTCTCGATCTGTTTAGCGCCCCCAAAGCTGATTTTTTGGAAAGTTTTCATCGATTGATACTCAAACCCCGGGGATTGAACTATCGCATACAATTTACTGGCCCAACAGGCACCAACGCCATCGAAGCGGCGATGAAACTTGCACGCAAGGTAACCGGCCGAACCAACATCATTGCGTTTACCAATGGCTTTCACGGTGTCTCACTTGGAGCTTTAGCTGCAACTGGCAATAAATATAACCGCATGGGGGCTTGTTTTTCGGGTGTTACTCGCGCACCCTATGAACACTATATGGGTCCCGATTTTGACACAGCTGAATATTTGGACAAATTATTATCAGATCCCTCGGGTGGAATTGAAGCGCCAGCGGCAATTTTACTTGAAACGGTACAGGGCGAAGGCGGCTTGAATACGGCGTCAGCCGGGTGGTTAAAACGGATCGCCAGCTTGGCAAAACGACATGGTGCATTGCTGATTGTTGATGATATACAAGCTGGATGCGGACGTACCGGGAGTTTTTTCAGTTTCGAGAAAATGGGTTTCGAACCCGACCTTATTACCCTGTCCAAGTCGATTTCCGGTTATGGACTGCCCATGGCTCTGGTGTTAATAAAACCCGAATATGATATCTGGGAGCCTGCTGAGCACAATGGCACTTTCCGCGGCAATACCCACGCCTTTGTCACTGCGAAGGTGGCTCTGGAAAAGTTTTGGGGTGATGACAGCTTTAGTAAAGAAATCACCACCAAAGCTGCTCTAATCACTGAACGATTAAGCCACATCAAAAAACTAATCCCTGGTTCATACATCAAGGGGCGAGGCATGATGCAAGGCATCAGTGTTGGCAGCGGAGAGCTGGCAGATAAAATCTGTCGATTAATCTTCAAAAAAGGCTTGATAATCGAAACTTCGGGTCCCCACGATGAAGTAATCAAAATTCTTGCACCGCTGACTACCCCCATGGACTTGCTTGTACAGGGACTTGATATTATCCAAGAAGCAGTGATTGAGGTGATGAACAAATCAGTGCCCGTAGATGTTGTCCCATTCCATAAAGAAACTGCTGATACACCAAAATCTATCGCTACTAACCTGCCGTTCACCATAATCACAAACCGCAACAAGAACTATGCTGAAAACTTGAATCATGATGTTTTAGGCTAATAGAGAATCAATATGTCTAAGAAGTCCGATGCGCATTTACAGCCCGAAGAAAGTTATGATCCTGCCTCACTTATTCTCCAAGGTTTAGTCAGCAATCAGGAAAACCAACCAGATAATCTCCTGGTTTGCCACGAGTGGGACAATACTATCCGCTGGCAACCTGGTGAACGCTTGCATCATTTATTTGAACGGCGTGTTGATGAGTTTGAAAAACAAAATAATACCCGGCATTTAGCTGTTGATAGTATTGAAGGTCAATGGAGTTATCAAGCCCTTGAAGAACGCGCCAATCAAGTAGCCCGGTACTTAAAACTTCAGAACTTGGGAGACGGTGATGTCATTGGTCTGCTGTTTGACAAAAGTGTCCATAGCTATGTAGCGATGCTGGCTGTGCTAAAGATTCATGCCGCTTATGTACCTCTCGACCCTGTTTTCCCTGAAAATCGCATTGCTTATATTGCGGGTGATGCCAATCTGAAATCAATTCTGACTTTATCACAGTTTGAGTCACTGGCTCTTGAATCAGGCGTACCTGCTTTATGTCTGGATAAACTATCAGAAGAAATTGATACGCGCGCGAAAACCCGGCTTGCGGATTCAGAAACAGGTCAAGCCAGTAACGAACTGTGCTATATCATCTATACATCCGGCTCAACAGGCCACCCCAAAGGGGTTCCAATAATGCAGGCCAGTATCTGTAATTTTGTCCGTGTTGCTTCCGAAATCTATGGTTATCGATGTACAGATCGTGTCTATCAAGGCCTTACGATCGCTTTTGATTTTGCAGTGGAAGAAATCTGGGTACCATTGATTGTTGGTGCAACCTTGTTACCCAATCAAACCGGGACTAGTTTATTGGGAAGTGACCTAGCCAATTTCCTGCTCCAAAACAAAGCGACTGCGCTGTGCTGCGTACCCACCCTGTTGGCAAGTATTAACGTGGATATTCCGGATTTACGTTTACTTATTGTCTCCGGTGAAGCCTGTCCTCAGGACCTAATTAAGCGCTGGTATACCCCGGAACGAACTATCCTGAACGCCTATGGCCCCACCGAGACAACAGTGACAGCCACCTTATCCAGGCCAAAACCGGATCAGCCAATTACCATCGGTAAACCGCTGCCCACTTATTCGGTGGTTATTTTGGAACCCGGTACCAATAATGTCCTGCCTTTTGGAAAAGAAGGGGAAATTGCAATTGCCGGTATCGGTGTTGCCCAAGGCTATTTGAACCGACCAGAACAAACGCGGCAAGCTTTCATCAAAGATTTTCTAGCCATTAAGAACAATCCCTCTGGACTGATATACCGTACCGGTGACCTCGGTCTCATTAACGAAAACGGCGATATTGAATATCGTGGCCGCATTGACCTGCAGGTTAAGATCCGCGGCTACCGGATCGAGCTTACCGAGATAGAATCGGTTATTTTAAAAATACCCCAAATCGCCCAGGCCGTTGTTGACACATTTGAACCTTATCCCGGGGTTAAAGAACTGGTAGCCTATTATACACTTCAAGATGATGAAGCCGCTTTAGCTCAAAAAGCCTTAATCGCTAAATTGCGCACTGTGTTACCCAGCTACATGATACCTTCCTACTATGAACATCTGGCTGTTCTGCCTTTAATGGCCAGTGATAAAGCTGATCGTAAAGCTTTACCTAAACCATCAAGTCAACGTATGAATGCTGGGCAGCATGTGATTGTCGAGCCACAAACAACTATGGAGTCGGTCGTTGCTGAAGTGCTTACGGATTTGTTAGAACTTGATGCGGTCTCAACCGAAGCTGATTTCTTTGATGACCTGGGCACTGATTCACTGTTAATTGCCATGCTCGGGGCAGCAATACGAGAACGGCTACCCGATACAGACGTTTCAATGAGAGATTTTTACGCTTACCCTAGCGTTGCAAAGCTGGCCGCACATATAGACCGTAAACCAAGAACTCAGCACAAAGGAAGTAAAGTTGATAAGTTTCATATTCCAAGCAAGTTAGACTATTACACTTGCGGCGCCGTACAGCTAGCAAGCTATTTTTTATTCGTTTTGTTTGCTCTGGTATTGCTGCAGGAAGTCGTATCGTGGACTATTGCAGCCAAAGCTCCTGTGGACATCTACTTACGTCTCTCCGGGGTTCTTGCCGGGTTATTTTTCGTATGGACCAGCTTGGTTATTGCAGCTAAATGGATTCTTGTCGGCAAATGTAAAACCGAAAAAATCCCTA
>JALXCS010000222.1 GCA_026990815.1 Methylomonas sp.
TGATTCACTAATGACATTATGCATTTTGTTTTATGATTTACTAGAGTTCAGCATTGAAGGCTTTTTTATACATGTATTTCAACTTAAACATCATGATGCTGAGATAGCCACTTACTATACGCTAATAACTATAGCAATTCTGATAGTTACCTTTCTATGGGTTACACTACCTATTTTGTACCTTAAATTATCAAGAAAGTTAAAAGCACTCTGGTTTAAAAAAAGAAGGCAGACAATTCAATTCTGGCAATCAATGTCTTTAATCAAAAAAATCCAGTGGCTTTCAATTACTATAGTGGGTGCAACAAGCATGCTTTTATTGGCTTAGCTTTCAATCCACTAATATACTGCTTGTACGCTGAATTAAAAACCACAATAACCTGACATTTAAACTCAGTTTTAGCCCAAATTAAAACACCAAATTAAGTAAATTTTAAGTTTTTACTTGGTGTATTATTGGGTAATGAAATGTATTTTTGTCCTTCTTAATCTATTTTTCCTTCTTAGCTGCACTACTTTGCAGTTTTTTTCGACACCATTTGATCATGCAAAATTAGGTGACCAGGTAGAATCATTATTCCGAAGACAAAACCATGCTAGTCATCAAGTGATGATGCTTCTACTCGAAGAATCCGAAAATATTGATTTAGAAAAAATAGAACAAGCAGAATTATCAATGCTTAAGGCATGTAAAGCATTAAATGAGTTTGCTATTCTGGAAAGAGATAATCAAAAAATCAGTCTTTCTAAAAAACAGAAGATCATTAGTTCAATTCCGGTTTGTGAAAAAAAAACTGCAACTTTAGAAAAGTTGTTACATGATATTTTTTAGAACAGAAAATTCACACTTTCTCACGACAATATCTTGAATAAAAATCTACAGGACATCGAGAAAAAAATTTCTCTTTTCTCCCCTTGTGTAACTTTATCACTGAGCTATAGTTTGATCTATGTCAATATATTACTTCGTTCTTAAATACTAAAACTACATGAGGTGACCTATGCTTGATTTTATACTGGATATTTTTTCATCTGTTCTACAAATGAATATGCGTGACCATCACGATATTCCTTTTGCCTTGCCTTTGGTGATGGGTTCTTTTGCGGGGTTTACCATTGGTTTCATCATTCTAAGGTTCATTGGAAATGAACAAAAACAAGCGCAAGCTGAAATCGTAAATAGACACCACAACCATAGTGATGACCTTTCCTGAGAAGTTTGTTTTCTAGATTTATGTCTCTCGCCTGCAACAATAGTTGTTTTGAACAAAATAACTTTCTTTGTTAAAGGTGAGAGAAATTTTATTCACTCGGTAATTTTCTTAAAACCCCTCTAGCCTGATCAAACAACCTTCGTACTGCTTGCTTATACATTTCCTGTCTGATCGTATCGGCTTCAGCAGCTTTACCCAACACAGTATCACCAGATTGATCATCAAAAAAATCTCTGCTGAGTTCAATGGTCTCCCTGGACATTAAGCTATTGCCTTCCGCATCAAGCAGCTCAAATGTTAATACATAATATATTTCATATTCTGTCGCTTTCCCTGTAGTGCTCAGCGACAAGACATTCTGTCTCATATTGTCTTCAATGACATGGAGCACTAATCCAGCTTTTTCAGGATCTGAAACCAGTTTTGCCGATGAGGTCTTAATCAGTTTTCTAAGTTGTTTCTTGAAGGCCGCTGATGCCCCCTCAACATACAAACTCTGGTATTGTTCGGGTAAATCTATTGCCCGACGTAAATGATAACCACATGAAGTTGTTAACAACACGATTATTACAAAAATAAAATTTTTATATATCATCTGGCTATTTCCTAAACCACAATATTAACCAGTTTTTTTGGTACCACAATGACTTTTCTAATAGCTTTTCCTTCAATAAATTTTTGTACATGCTCTTCATTTAAAGCCAATTGTTCAATTTCCTCTTTGTTTGCATCAACTGCAACAGTAATTTTTCCACGTAACTTACCATTGACCTGAACAACCATTTGTAATGCATCTTGCTCCAATGCCGATTCATCTATTTGCGGCCAAGGTGCCTGGTCAATATTGTCCTGATGATCTAATTCTTGCCAAAGCTGATGACATATATGCGGAACAATGGGATAAAGCATTAGAATAATTGCCTCCAATGCCTCTTTCATTACTGCTCTTCCCGTCTCAGAGGCATCATTAAATTTTGACAAGGTATTGATAAGCTCCATATTTGCAGCAATGGCCGTATTGAACGTGTGCCTTCTTCCCATATCATCAGTGACTTTTTTTATGGTTTGATGCAGTTGCCTGCGGACATTTTTTTGTTCATCATTTAACTGGCTCTTCTTCAAGAGCCCAAATGTTTCATCTATCTGGCTCCACTTCAAGCCCCTAATTGCTACATCCGATTCCGTATACTGAAAAACCAACCGCCACAGGCGTTTTAAAAATCGAAACGCCCCTTCTACACCACTGTCCGACCATTCCAGAGATTGCTCGGGGGGAGCAGCAAACATAACAAACAAGCGAACTGTATCGGCGCCATACTGCTCAATTAACCCCTGAGGATCAACCGTATTGCCTTTTGATTTCGACATTTTGCTGCCATCTTTCAACACCATGCCTTGAGTCAACAAATTTTTAAAAGGCTCATCGCAGCTGATCAACCCTTCATCACGCAATAATTTGGTGTAAAAACGCGCATAGAGTAAATGCAGTATCGCATGTTCGATGCCACCAATATATTGATCGACCGGCAACCAATCGTTTGTTTCAGAAGACAACATGGCTTCATCGCTGGCTCCAGCAAAACGGGCAAAATACCAGGAAGATTCCATAAAAGTATCAAAGGTATCGGTTTCTCTTCTTGCCTGCTTGCCACATTTTGGACATTCTATATGAGGAAATGTTGGGTGACTACCTAATGGCGAGCAAGAACCATCCAGAACCACATCCTTTGGTAAAGTGACCGGCAAATCAGAATCAGGTACTGGAACTGTGCCACAATCGTCACAATAAATAACAGGAATCGGCGCGCCCCAATAACGCTGCCTGGAAACCCCCCAATCACGCAACCTGTAATTGGTTTTACGCTGACCTTTACCTTCCTTTTCAAGCTTTTCAGCAATGGCGATAAAAGACTCCTCGGAAGTCAGACCATCAAATTCACCCGAATTTTTTAAAATTCCTTTTTCTGTAAATGCTTGCTCTGTGCAATCATCATTTCCACCCTCTTTGGAAAACACAACCTGCCTGATATCAATACCGTAACGTTTGGCGAATTCAAAATCACGCTGATCATGGGCTGGAACCGCCATCACTGCTCCTGTACCATAACCCATCAACACAAAATTCGCTATCCAGACTGGTACCTCTTCTCCTGTGACGGGATGGATTGCCTTGAGTCCGGAATCAACACCCCGCTTTTCCATGGTTTCCATGGCAGCTTCCGAAGACTCCATTTTTTTACAGGAGTCTATAAACTCAGCCAATTCGGGCTTTGATTTCAATGCTTCTGCTGCCAAGGGATGTTCAGCCGCCACGGCCAAATAGGTCACCCCCATTAAAGTATCTGGACGGGTGGTGTAAATTTTTAAAGGCTCATCCATTCCAACAACGGGAAATTGTATTTCAAGCCCTTCTGAACGACCTATCCAGTTTGCCTGCATGGTTTTAACCTGTTCAGGCCAACCATCCAGTTGCTCCAGCGAGCTGAGCAATTCATCTGCATAGGCTGTGATTTTCATAAACCACTGGGATATTTCCTTTCTTTCGACAGGCGTATCACAGCGCCAGCAGCAACCATCAATAACCTGCTCATTGGCAAGCACGGTCATATCATTGGGACACCAATTAACTGGCGCCGTTTTTTTATAGACCAGCGCTTTTTCCAGCAAACGCAGAAAAAACCATTGCTCCCAGCGATAATATTCCGGATCACAAGTCGCCAACTCTCTTTCCCAATCATAACCGAATCCCAGTTGCTTTAACTGGTTGCGCATGTAATCAATATTTTTGTAAGTCCAATCTGCCGGATGCACCTTATTTTGCATCGCAGCATTTTCAGCCGGCAACCCAAAAGCATCCCAACCCATGGGCTGCAGCACATTTTTTCCCTGCATTCGCTGAAAACGACTGATCACATCACCAATCGTATAATTGCGAACATGCCCCATATGCAACTTGCCGCTGGGATAGGGGAACATTGACAGGCAATAATATTTTTCCTGGTCTTTAACATGTTCAGTACGGAATATTTCGTTATCCTGCCAATATTGTTGTACTTTTGGTTCTATGACTGATGGATTGTAATTTTCTTGCATCCTGAATTCGTCTTTTTACGGTCAAAAGCGTTAGAATACCGTACACTTGCATAATTCGGAAGTTTCATTTTCAGGAGTACCCTTAATGAGCGAAAATAAATTAGTTGATGCCTACAATAAAATCATTACCCATCTCCATGAAGATCTTGGCGATGCCTCAAGAACGCTGGCCCGAGCACTGGAAGCTGCGAAAGAAAAACTCAGTGAAATTGGTGGTTTAACCCAGGAAGAAATTAATAAAGTAGCTGATTACGTAAAACGTGATATTGAAGAAGCAGCCCATTCGCTGGTTAAATCTGATGAGAAATCTTCTGATGATGAATCGCTAGCGGAATGGCTAAAATTTGATATTGAATTAATTGAAAATTTTGCCTGGGATGCTTTTATGAGCGTTGCAGACAAAACGCGTATTGAATTAGCAAAGCTGGAACAAATGGCAAAATTGAATAATATATACCTGACAGGAGAAATTACCGGGCCAGGAACCCTGGTTTGTGAACAATGCGGCGAATATCTCACTTTCAAAACCACGAGTGTAATACCCAAATGCCCTAAATGCGGTGGAAAAACTTTCAAGCGGTGTTGATATTATTCATTCAAAGCTTATAATACCTTCTTTATCTATTTGATTTTATGGAAATAACAAATGCGTAGAGTGATTTTTAACCAAAAAGGTGGCGTTGGGAAATCAACCATTACTTGTAACCTGGCTGCAATCAGTGCTGATGAAGGTAAAAAA
>JALXCS010000223.1:0-2206 GCA_026990815.1 Methylomonas sp.
TTTTTACATTGCTGAAATAAGGTCGTAATCGGCGTACAAGCAGCAGGTCAACGAGTAAGTCAATATAGCTACTGACTGTTGGTGCAGAAATTGATAAATTTCCCGCAAGGCGAGACGCATTTAACAACTGGCCCTGATTATGAGCCAGCATAATCCATAGGCGTTCAAGGGTTTCTGCAGGGATGCGTGGTCCAAATTGCGGTACGTCTCTTTCCAGATAAGTACGAATAAAATTGCGTCTGTAAATATAGCTGTCTTCATCGTTGGCAGCCAGATAACTATCTGGAAAACCGCCTCTTACCCATAATCGAGTCGGATCTGCATTCGTGTTTTTGGTTGTTTCAATAATATTCAACGGCCCCATATTGATATATTCGATTCGTCCTGCCAGAGATTCACCTGATTGACGCAATAAATCAATTGAGGCGGAGCCGAGAATTAGAAACCTTCCAGTACGCAATCCTTTGCGGCGGCCTTGATCAATTATTCCCCGTAAACTTTGGAATAACTCAGGAACTCGATGAATTTCATCCAGAATAACCAGGCGGTCTTGGTTGTTATTTAGAAATAATACGGGATCCTTGAGCTTTTCCCTGTCTTCATAAGCTTCAAGGTCCAGATAAATTGAATTTCTTGTATTTGCAATTTCCAGGGCAAGGGTGGTTTTGCCAATCTGGCGAGGACCAATTAATGCAACAGCTGCTTGCCGATCCAGAGCTTTTATGACATTTTGGTAGACTGTTCTTTTTATCATCATTGAATATTAAAAATATATTTTTTAAATTGCAAGGTTAATTAGAGCTGAAAATAGAAATTTGTCATCTTGGTAAAGATAAATGTTGTTGGTGTGCAGGTTTGAAAACACAACTGAAATGACGCAATCGAACAAATGTTGTGATTGTTGTACATTAATCGGCACAATATGCTGTGTAAAAATCTTCAAAGTGCAGAACATCAGATTTCAAGATGGACGGGTTGAAAGTCAAAAAACTAATGATATATTGGTGATGAAATTTCAGGTTTTACAAATTTTCAATAGAAACTGTGCTGAGATGTTTCAAAGAGTAAAGGAAATAAAAGCCATGACACCAAAATTAACAGTCATACCAGGTCAAAAAGATGAGTTGGTTAATTATGTAGTTAATCTAATAATTTCACCATTACCGATGTCTTCAATTGAAGAAGAGTGTGAATGGATAATTAGCCGTTTGCGTTACCGGGGAAACCTAAAATTGGTACATTCAAAAAAAATTGCACATTGTAATTTTACTGTCAAAAAGTAGTAATGCTACACGAAGGGAAGAAACCGCCAGAATACTTTTAATTGAAAACATAGAGAATAAAAATCACTCAACTGACGGGGTAAATCTAGGATCTGAGAGAAAATGTTTAAAATAAAAGGGTTGTTAAGGATTATCCATGCGCCGGTGACGCGCTGGTCTATTGACAAAGCATGATTTTCCTTTGGAACGTGTGGATAAGTTATTGATATCTGTTAATACAGATACCAACAACTTACCCACACTAAATCACACTTTGCCAACAGCCCAGCGTAATTAAGAAAGTGCTCACATCCCCCCCCTGCGGGGCAATAAAAAATAATTTCTTGAATTTTGAAAAAACAAAACCGATTACTATGGCTCGGGGTGAAAGAATTATATAGTCGGATGACTCAACAGCGTCCAATTGATTCTTTTAGTAATTCGATCAAAATACTATTTTGTTTTTTTAAATCGTAGTTAAACCGAGTCATAATGCTTTCAATCAGGGCATTTTTTCTAGAGTTTTCAATATGCCATATTTTGTATGCATACTCTAATTCCTGTGGATCAATTTTTTCCAGTACGGGGGAAAAAGATTTATAGTTTACCCAATTAAAAAATGCTTCTTTAAATTGCTGTTCGCCACCATGAAATTGTTGTTCTTTAAAAATGGGGATTGCAGAAAATACTTGCAAGTATTTTAGTACGATTGGAAGACCCGGATATTTTCCGTTGTTTTCCCAAAGGTCGGCTATTTTGCCCTGCAGCCAGTTGATTTGTGGCAACCAATCCGTGTCGCCAATTTTTTGAAGGATTAGAAATTTTGATAAAAATTGTTCCTTTGTAAGACCTACATTCTTAGCAGTAGTCGTTCCAAGCCAGTGTCCATTTCCAAGAGAGATTACAAACTTACCATTTAAAAATGCCTCATCATATACAGCTCC
>JALXCS010000223.1:2216-5037 GCA_026990815.1 Methylomonas sp.
ATGCATCTTTACTTGATATTAGTTGTGTAGAGTAGTAAAAATTTTCTCGAGGATCTGCTGGAATCAGAATATTTGTAAGAATATCGGGATTGTCCAGATACTTTTGATATGGAATAACAGCTGATTGGTCTGGATAGTATGAGGTTATGTTTCTTCTGTTGACATATCCTGCATTGTCATCAATCATATTTTCTGGCAGGTTTCTGTAAAAGTTAATTTCCCCACATTCTTTGAAGGTAGCAATGCCGATTAAATATTTTTGCTTTGGGTTTTGGGCGTTCAATGCAAGAGGACTATATTGATTAACGAAATAAAAAATTAAGCTTTCGCCAGCTTCTAGTTGATTGAAGTATTCCTGGTCTGCGTGCTGTCCTTTATCAATTCGATATATGTCATAATCCGGCCAAATACAAACCGTAGCAGGTGGTATTGACCACTCGCAAGCAGTTTGTGTTTTTTTGAAAATAATGCGGTGGTTCATTAAAGCCAGTGATGGTTTGTTTGGAAAAAGCATTAACACAAAAATAACAAGGGGCTATTTTTTCCAATGAAGACCAAAGCCGGTTTTTGCGCAGCTTTTCCCAATCGATGTCTTGGAGCTTACATATTTCTATGCTGTCACGTTTTGAGTATTTTCTACAATGTATATTTTCTTCCGGACATGAGCAAACTTGCCCATTCCAACCATTCATATGCCATACAAGGCGTGCAGTAATATGAGTTATTGTCATGGTTTTTCCTAATCGTTGTTAATTGCTTTGGTATGGGGTTTTGGTGGAACCGAAGGACGATTTAGAAAGCTCCACAAAAGCTTTATTGACAACCAATATCCATAAGCTGTCGAGTTAGCAAAATCCCGATGATTTTTCCAGAATTGAATAATCTGTTTTTTGCCAATTTGCTCCAATTGATTGATTCTAGGGTAATATTCACCAATCCATGAAACGACAAAAATCAATCGCCTGATTTGTTGATTTCGATTGGTTTTCCCACCTTTACGAACATAGGAGTGAGATAATTGTTTCACTTGCTTAACCAAGGTAGGCATTTGTTATCTCCTCACGTCCATGCCCTAATTCTTGAGCTATTTGCAATCTTGCAGAATGATCTATTACCTGGGCTTTTTCTTCATCCATAGATAAATAGTTCGCTAATTTTTGATAACGCTCTCTACGTGGCCAATTGGCAACAACTGGTGGTGGAGCACCTGTTAATTCCTGATATCGTTTTTGGGCATAAAAATGTCGCTCACCGTGGAAGCGGCAGGGCTGATTAAGCATTTCTTGATAACAAAGGAGTTGAAATTGCCGGAAATTCAATGCTTTTGGAATCATCGACTGACCATCTTGCAACTGGGCTTCTTTGACTAAAACCTGTTTGGCGTCTTGTGTAACCGGTACCGTGCGTTTGCGACCGCCTTTGGTTCCCCTGAAAATAATTATTTCATGTTTTGATTCGCTGGCTTTTAAAGCTGCTTTGGCATTCAGTAATGCACTTTCTTTAAATCGCAACCCCAAAGTTCTTTGTAAATCCAGTAACACGGAAACCCTTTCTGAGACTGCTGCTTGAGTTTGAAGATGTATTACTGTCGATGTTGCCATATTTGTTTTAGCAATACGTTGGCGGCAATCAATTTGGCAGTCAAAAGTCGGACGAACTGTTTCCCATTGATTATTTGTCGCAATCTTTAAAACGGTATTGACCGCTGAAACATAGTTTTGTGCAGTTGCTGATGAGAATTTTTTAGCTTCAATTTGCTGCTGCAACCATTTTCCGTATAGCACAACAAATTCCTTGTTGATTTGCTCTAACCTCCGAATGCTCCTAGGTTTTGCAAAATAACAAAATTGTCGCCATCGCATTTTGAGCGTTGCTTTGCTGGAAAATGACAAAACTTCGGAACAATGAATAAACATTTCACCCGCTCGAAGCAAATCCCGTGTTCCTACGCCGTAGTTTCTACTCATAAGTTGTTCTCCATAAAGTGATAGAAAAAAGTTTTTCAAGCTCTATAAAAACCCACTTGGCAAAAGTAATTTGTTAAGTGATGACGCACAGATTCAGTCTGGCAACTGTGTGGATTAAAAGCAGTGATACCTGTTTTTATAAGTCAACAGGCTGACTTGAACTGTCAATGAATGAACTCCAAAGGGTTGCCAACTATGCCGTTCGCACAACATCACGAAAAGCTGCTTCATCCTCGTTCAACATTGATGCATAATGAAAGTCACGTGTTTTCACGCGAAACCATTTGTCCTAAGCCCTTGTATGACAAAGGATTGAGTGCTATAGATAAATCCGTCTCCTATTTGGAAAAACGGAAACTGAAGACGCCCTGCTGATTAAGCAGGCGCAATGGACTTATTAAAAAAGAACTTTTTAGAAACGCCAAGAAGATACAAGTGTAGGAATTTTAGGCAAACGTATCTTAAGGGCTGAATAGAATAGGTACTTCCGCAAAAATACCCTAATTGAAAATCATCCAGGGAAATTAATTCCACCCGAATGATCAGTCGCTATCGACATTAAAAATACAAAGACGGTGTCTTTGTTTCCCCTATCAGTGGGAGTTATATAAAAGGATTCTAGATCCTCTAAGAATCATAAAATGCTTCATTTGTTATACGTCAAGCTAACGTATCTCATTTGACTGATGAGAGCAGTGATTTACCTATTATTGTAATTAACAGTTGTAAGTTGTCAATAGAAAAAATTTACTGTAGCGTAAAGTAGTAATGTTTGTCATTATCAATGTAAAATTCGGAGGAAGCTAAAAGATATACTATCCACGCTCAAGAATACCCCGTTTGCCCATCAATGA
>JALXCS010000224.1 GCA_026990815.1 Methylomonas sp.
GTCTTTTACTGATTACCCACGAGCTTTTGCCAATTCATTGAAGCAGCAAATACTGTAAGAAACCAAATCAACAATAGTTATAAATAGTGCTGGTTTTTTATGTGGAAGCAGCTTCAGCCACGAAAGGGCCGCTTCAATGTACAAATCGTGGCTGAAAGCCAATCCCACATCTAATTTCCACACATCCCTTTTTTGTGATTTTATATCAGTAGTCGCGTGAACTATAAAACCACTTTAACCTGCAGGATGAACAATTTTATTTTTCAATTTAGATAATGACTTTTTCAGTTTATGCCATTCACCTTTGAAACCACTTTCACCAATCGCCTTTTTTAACGCATCGATGCCATCATACAGATCAGCGAAATCATCTTTATTGCCATAACCCAAAGCTTGGGCCACTTTAATATCGTGTTCAGCCTCATTGATCAATTTTTCTATTTTATTAATGGTTTCCTGATTTTTCAGGTTACCTTTATGTTCTAACTGGAAAGCTTCAGTTAATTTTTCTTCCGCTTTAATAATGGTTATAGGAGTTACTTTTTCCTCGACCACAAAGGTACTGAGCACATCAATGAGCGCCTGTTTGGCTTCGTCAATTTTACCCGCATCAATCAGGGGAGCAATTTTATCAATGGCCGATGGATAAGTCGCAAGCGGTAAATAAACAGTGGTAACCCTTAGTTCGTCCACAAGGCTATCTACGATAGGTCTGGCATCTTGAATACGTCTTTCGTCAATCAAATCTTCTAATTCAACTTCCAGTTTTTTAATTAATTTCAAATCATGGATGCCTTCAATGAGTTGAACTTGAATATCAATAGGAACCAGACCTAAAGTTGGTTCCCTGCTTAACAGTAGATGTAAATTTCCGGACACCACCTCTAATGCAGCCAAAGCCTGTTTTGGCTGGTCATTGTTAAGTGCCTTTAATGCCGCGTCTGTGGCTTTAAATGCATCTGCTGCCTCCTTTACAATCTGTTGTTGAAGACCCTGATGGTTTTGTACCAACAGGGGACTAGCAGTGGATTTATTTGTTTGGTTAGGGGCTGCTGCCAAGCCTTGTGTTGCAAATGAAACCAGTGATAATGATACGGCTAGTGGGAAAGCGGCAATTTGAAAGGGTTTTCTTGGTTTTGAATTTTTCATTTTCATTTCCTCTAAGTTTAATTAATAAGTAAAAATAAAGTTTGTTGTTATTTACAAGAGACTATTGAACGGAGGGAAGGCTTTATGATTGAAAGAGTGTGTCATCAATTTGTTAATTGTTGTTAATTGTGAAAGTATTGAAGCGATGATGAAGACTAAATGAATCATTCCTTTTTGGAGTCCGGAACTTAAGTTCGCCCCAATATCTCTCAAAATTTGTCTGAGATTCAATCGAAATTGTTTTCTCAAATGGAACTAATATGGTATCGCCAGGATCGACTACCAAGGGTTTATTACCATATTCTCGAATATTAAAAGTAGTTTTAGGATTCTCGCCCATGGCTTGATAAATCAATTTAGTTTCATCAATTTCCACTGGCCCCTTCCCAGGATTAAATACTGCGATAATCAAAGCATTTCTTGATTGGTCAAAATATTCTGAGCGAATTATTGGTAATACTTGAACTGCTTTGACTAGCTCATCCTGATAACCAAGAAATATCGCTGTCCCCAATCCTAGAGAGAAAGAGGCTATTATTAAACATAAACTCATGATGAAAATCTTTCTGTTCATACTTTGTCTCTTGTATGAATACTCCGAACAGGTCTTGAACGTATGAAGTATTCATATGAGATATAGCAGGAAACAGGCCAAAACGTAAACCTATGTATTTATTGTAAATTAATCTGAAGGTAGCTTTGAATATCGGCCAATTTGGCCTCGGCGGTGACGGGAATTACGGCCATTTTGGCCGCTCGAAAAAAATTCAGCTATGATTCAGTTTGCGGCGTAAGGTTCGTTCTCCAATGCCTAGTGATTTTGCGGCTTCGATACGATTTCCATCACTATCTTTTAACGCTGCATTAATTAAAATTCCTTCAGCTTCTGCCAAAGTTGAACCTGAAGGAATAATAGTTCCACTATTTGTATTGGTTGTCTGGGTCAATTGGGGTAATAATTCATAAATCCAGTGGCAATCAACTTTTTTTATTTCACTGGGTAAACATACCGCCAAACGAGTCATTATATTTCGTAATTCTCGAACGTTTCCAGGCCAGTTATAATTCAGCAATAAATTGACACTGTCTTCGTCAAGAATCGGCCAAGGAGGTGAATGTTGTAGATCCCGCCATGCTCGCTGTAAAAAGTGTTTTGCCAGCAACTTTATGTCGATTGGTCGCAAGCGTAGTGGAGGTAACTGAATTCCCAGTATGTTCAAGCGGTAAAATAAATCTTGCCTGAATAGCCCGGATGATACATCATCTTCTAAATTGCGATGAGTTGCAGAAATAATACGAACATTAACGGAAATTTCCTGTTCACTTCCTACTCGTTTAATTTTTCCGTCTTCTAATACTCTAAGTAGGCGGATTTGAAATGATAATGGCATTTCACCAATTTCATCCAAAAATAATGTACCACCATGGGCCTGTTCAAAGTATCCCTTACGCATTTTTTGTGCACCAGTAAATGCACCTTTTTCATGACCAAATAATTCATCTTCCAACAATGATTCAGGAATAGCACCACAATTTATAGCAATAAATGGATTTTCCGAAATAGGACTGAGCTCATGTAAGGCACGTGCAACAAGTTCTTTTCCGGTTCCTGATTCTCCTTGAATCAATATTGTTTGCAAACTTTTGGCCATTCTGGGCAAGTTAGCCAATGCCTGTTCCATGATGGGATCATGAAATAGTAGAGAAGCAAACATATGAGATGGAAATTGTTTCACTGGTGGTAGATCTTCTATCAATCGATGAGCTAGTTTGATAGGGTCTAGTGGCTTTTGTATAAAATCTTTTACGCCTAACTTGATTGATTCGACCGCATTTTCAATATTGCCATGACCTGTAATCATATAAAAATTACCGTTAGGAGCATGTTTGAGATATTCGGAAACCAGCAGTAAACCATGACCATCTTTAAGTTGTAAATCAGACAAAACGATATCTGGATGGAAGTCTGTTAAGGCCGACTTTGCTTCTTTTACGCTTCCAGCAGTTCGAACCGTTGCGCCTAATCCGCGTAAAGCACGCCCCATACTCCGGATAATGGCCGGGTCATCATCCACTAGAAATATACAAAGTCCATTTAGATTTGGTAAGTTATTGTTCATTATTAATAGGTATGGTCATTATAAAACGCGCTCCGTTTGGAAAACGATTCTCTGCCGTGATATTTCCGTTATGGGCTTTTACAATACGTTTGACAATAGCGAGCCCCAAGCCATGTCCTTCTTTTCTAGTGGTAAAAAAAGGCTCAAATATTTTTGTTATCATGATGCTATCAATACCAGAACCATCATCCTCAATGATTATTTGCAGAGTTTTTCGATTACTTTGAATTTTAATCCATACATGTCCTTGTGCTGGCGTATGATTTTTTGCGTTCATTAGCATATTTAATACGGCATTGCGCAGATCTTCCGGAATCGCATTGAGAGCAGGTAAATTATTACCAAATTTACTAACTAAGTTAATGTTTTTTTGTCGAAATAATGGTTCGATTTTTCTGATTAGTTCACTAAAAAAGAGTTTGGGATCAATTGTTTCAAAACCACTATTTCTTGGTTTTGTCATGGTTAAAAAATCAGTCAGTTTTTGCTCAATACTCAGTAAATCATGATCAAGCTCATTTATTATCATCGTTGTTTCATCTGGAGAAATAAGCAAGTTTTGTATGTTAGCTCTAATACTGGTCAATGGATTCCTTAAATCATGAACCAGGCTAGACGATAATTTTCCCATTTCTGCCTGATGATATATTCGTTGCAACCGTGCTTCCATTTTTTTTGTTGATAATCCAGTGTAAATCGCAATAGTGATGGCAATGAAAATACTTAAAAGACCGATGGTGCTGAATCCAATTATTCCATGGATCAATGTTTGCAAAATATCATTGATTTGACCAACTAACCCCGCACGATCAAAAGCAATACTTAGCTGAACTGGGTTTGATTTGTCTGGCGACAAGTCAAAATCAACAGAAAACAATGCTGATTTTTGTTGATGTACTTGTTGTGCTAGTTGGTGCCTATCTGTTGATGATTTAGGATTGGTTTTAATTGGCTCTAGTTCAACATCCACAAGCTGTCCGTTAGATGTTAGCCGTACCCCATATCCCTTTTTGCGGTCTCTTATTGAAATCTGTCTTAGGTGGGGTAAGACTTTATATAGGTGTTTAACCTTCTCACTCAATAGACTCGGTTCATTGGTATCTTTGTGCGCAATATAGTGTTTTTTTAACTGTTTAATAAAAGGGCTAACAATAGTAATGATATTGTCAGCAACTATCTCCGTTTGTGCTTGTTTGGCAGAATAATAGAGCCAAGCGCTTCCAAAGCCAATAATTAGCAAATATAACAAAATGAGTAAAGCAAACGGAGCAAGATAAACTCTCAATAATGGTGGTGTTGATTGACTTAAAGACGCTGACATTTATTATCCTGACAGGAACGGAAAAGGGCGAAGAAGCTTCATTCTATTGTTTATCCAGTTACTAGGAATTTACTGTCTATATTGCCAGTGTTTGTTATTAAAAACCAGTTAGCAATTTTTTACTAATTACCCACTGGCTTCCGTCAGTTCATTGAAGCAGAAAATACTGTGAAAAACCATAATCAACTATGGTTATAAAGATTGTTGCTTTCATGAAGGAACGGCTTCATCCGAAGACAACAGCGGTGCAATGTACACATCGTGGCTGAAGCCACTCCCAGTGTGCCCAGCATGGGCTAAAACTTGTTATCTGAAAGGAGGTAACCGGAAGTAGTAACGACAACCGTAGCGAAACGCAAGGGGGAAGCCGTGAGGTCAGCCTGAAAGAAGCGCGTAGCA
>JALXCS010000225.1:0-512 GCA_026990815.1 Methylomonas sp.
ACTTTGTCTGTAATCCATGTTTGCCTTTGTATTTTATTTAATGAAGTTTATATTTTTCTTGAATCTAAATTTTAAGAGCTATGCAGTAGCTTTGGTTTCTTAATCTGATGGGTGAAGTAAAAAAAGTTGTGATAAAACAAAAACTTTCACTTTACTAGATTTTTTTACGTTGTAAGAAATTTAGTATCACAAGCTCTTTATCCAGTCTAGAATAGTATCTGATGCTTGTTCTCGCCATTTATTTCTTGAAAAAGTGTGGTCAGCTTCTAATAAATCGTATCTTTTAACCAATTTATTTTTCATTAAACCTTTCCATGCATTTGTATTCGTAATTACTTCATCAAATTCACGCGCAATGTAATCTTTTCCACTGGTCAAGATTAGAGATTTACCGGTAAAACTTTTTAAACCCATCGCAGTTTTGATAGGCAAGGGTAAAGCATCAAAATTATCAATTTGGCTGTTGCTGAATTCAGAAGATGCTTTACGTTTCCATTTGCGAGCAGAAATAA
>JALXCS010000225.1:522-4980 GCA_026990815.1 Methylomonas sp.
TGTCCTTTTAAGGCTTTTTTCCAAAAATCAGCCTCAAAAATACGTTTGAGGTAATAGTGTTTTAAAAAAGTTTGTGCCTGTCCTCCTTCTGTTCTAACCCAAGGGTTAATTAAAACAATATTTTTTACTCGTTCATCAGTAAATGCATAGAACATGATTCCACTTGCGGATTCACATTCGCCTAGAAGAATTATTTCCTGTATGTCTGGTTCGTGAAATAGCAATGCGCTAATAGCAGAATTAATATCTGGTTTAGATTTCTGAAAGCCAAGGTATTCGCCACTACTATCTCCCATTCCTCTCATATCAAATCTCATTGTCAATATCCCATTGCGCGCGAATTTTCGTGCCATAAGAATAAATTGTCGATGTGCTCCTACTCTGTATTGTGGGCCGCCGGCAACAACAATTATTACCCCAATTTTATTTGGGTGAGTAGGCCGGTGGATTAGTCCTATCAATTGTTCATTTTCACAATTAAAGGTAATGGGATATTCTAATGACATCTTATGATTCAGTTACTTGTTTTGTGGTTTCTGAGATCAGGTCTGGTGCCAAAATACGCTCATGCAACTGCCAGAATGCCGGGCCACTGACTTGGTGAAGGGAGATAGTAGTACCAGTGTTTGAACATGCTTTAATAACTTTTTGTGTAGATCGGGAAATATTAGCTTTTTCTGAAGTTAATATTTCAAACCAGTCAATATTTATTGTTCCTAAAGATGTTATTTTAGAAGTTTCAATATTATCAATTGAAAAAGCTAATTCTGGCGATATTTCATATCCGGAGACTTCAACTGACCTCTTATCCTTGAATTGTTGCCTAAGTTCTTTAGTTCCTAAAGTTTTATCGTTATTATTAAAATTGGCGGCAATTCGAATCCGTAAAAACTGGGTAAGGTAATTTTTACCGTTTAAGACCGGCTGCCAAAAAATTAACTTATTAATATCTTCTGTTTCAAGAGCCACATCTGCAGCAAGCATTGCTCCAAGACGCACACCCCAGAGTGTATTGCATTTTTGGCTGTGTTGTTCTTTTAGCCACTCAATAGCGATTTTCACGTCACTTATCCATTGATCCCAGTTGCCATCGACAAAGTTACCTTCACTGTCACCAGTACCGTATAAATCAATTGCTAAAACTCCAATCCCTTTTTTTGCTAAGTTTCTGGCCTGTTTAGCCATCATGGCTCTGCAGCGATTTGATTCTTCTGCAAATGGCGGAATATAGATAATATTTTTTTGCCCTGAATCAACAGGCAAGGGAGGAAAGTAGATAGAAAACAAATAGCCTGATGAGCCTTTGATATAGGTGGGTATAAAATCAGCTTGTTGAGTCATTCTGACAATTTTTTATCAACGAGTTGGACAAGTTTTCCAATGGTTTCAAAGTTTTCAGCTGAAATATCCTCATCTTCGAAGGTGACATCAAAATGCTCCTCCATGCTGGCAACTAATGAAACGACAGCCATAGAGTCGAATTCAGGAATAGCACCGATCAATTGCGTGGATTCATCAAATTTGATAACTTGGTCTCCGAGTTGTAATACGTCTCGTAATATGATTTTAATATCTTCAGTAAATGACATTTTCAAGGTGGATAGAAATATTGTGTATTAAAAAGGGTAGTCTAAAGTTTCACATCGTTTTTCATTTTTCTAATTTTCATGGGTATGGAATACAATTAGCGATATGTTAAACAGTGTGTATTGCTCTCACTTAGTAGCAATTAGTGGCAATGAATCATATACAAAAAACTATTAAAGTCAATATTGAGCTCCTAATAATGCTGGTAAATAGTTTTATGGCTGCTAATAACTATAGTAGAATCCCATTAATGCTCAATATTTATTAAAAAACTGTAATTTCACGGGATAAGAAAATTTGGTGCTGGAGAGCAAAATGAAAGTTAAGATTATTACAAGCATTACAAAACAGAGAAAAATATTTTCTCTGTTGTTCTTAATCGTTTTTCTGGAAAGAGGCATTGTTTTTGTCGATGCTGCTGGCTATCGAATGCCCATTGGATCACCAATAGGCCAAAAGTTAGCCCAAGCAACTGCGGGTCAATGGGTTAAATTAAATATTAATAAATACAAAGATGTTTGGGTGCCTTTAGATCAAAGACCAGCGCCGCCAGAAGCACCATCTGTTGGCAGTCCCCATAGTATTATATTGGCTTGGAGTTCTATGGCGTGGGATGCTAACCGAGGAAAATTGATTTTTTTTGGTGGAGGTCATGCTAATTACCCAGGAAATGAAATTTATCTCTGGAATGCGCAAACATTGAAATGGGAGAGAGGGTCACTGCCTTCAGATGTTGAACTTTCTCCTATAGCTAATCGCACTTATAGCTTTTCATTCGTAGCAGTTGACGGACATTTTAACGCACCAGTTGCTGCCCATACCTATGATAACTCAGAATTTTTTCCTATCGTTGACCGATTTATCACTTTTGGAGGGGCTGCTTTTAATACAGGACATTTTTTTGAATTGACTGATGGCAAAAGAACAGGACCTTATTTATGGAACCCAAGTAGGGCAGATCCTAATAAAGTAGGTGGAACGACCGGATCAAATGTTAATTTTATCAATTATTCGGAAGTTCTTGGCGGGCAAATGTGGTCAAATCGGAATAATCTAGAACCCGAGATTGGGGAAGGGCGTCCTGGTGTCGGTGGTACTGATTTTATTAATGGGGCAACCGCCTACGCTGAATTCAACGGCAAAGATTCTTTATTCATTGAAACAATAGGAGATCTTTATCGTTATACAATAAATGATATTAATGATCCTACCCAAGACGACTATCAAAAAGTTGGTGATTCGTTAACAACCTTTGCGGGACAGGGTGCTGGGGCTTACGATCCGAGTCGTAAGTTATTTGTCAGAACTGCGGGTAAACAATTTGTTTTTTGGGAATTGTCCAACCCAGGAGCAAATAACCTAAGTGTAATATTTGAGCCAACGGTAATACATGGAAGCTTCGATTTTACCAAATTAGCTAATTTTGGAATAGACTATGATACCAAAAGAAAAGTTTTTACACTCTGGGACGGAAATTCAAGTGTCTGGAACTTGATTCCTCCTGAAGACCTTCAAACAGGGACTTGGAAGCTATCGGAAGTTATCGTTAATTCGGCTGAAGCACCCACCACCGCTGCTATCTCTTTTACAGGAATTTTAGGAAAATGGAAATATATTCGGTCCTTAGATGTATTCTTGGGTGTGTTTGATCCTCAAGCCGGTGATATTTGGGCTTATAAACCCCAAGGCTGGGATCCCTTACCTGCGGACAATGTTCCTCCTTATATTATTTCGCCACAAGAAAATAGTTTTCATTGGAGGGACAATGACTTAACAATTAATGCGGTAGTTGATGACTTCGACAACAGTATCACAAATGTTGAATTTTTTAAAGATGGAGTAAAACTCGGTGAAGCCACCTCTTTCCCATATACAATAACTATAACAAATCCATTAGTTGGTAAATATACGATTATTGCAGTAGCAACAGACAATGGGGGATCAGTTAGTTCTATTCCAGTTCATTTCGTTGTCACAAGTAATAACCCTGTTATTCAAACCAAAGTTCTGCAAGACGGCTTAAATGGATATGACAGTACTGAAGATGTCTATTTATCCCAGTTTCAGAGTGATCATAATTTAGGCAGTACTGAATATCTTTTAGACAAATCATCAGGTTCCAAGAATGTGAGTTTGATTCGATTTGCTATTTTCCAATCTGAGGGGGGAGAGATACCTGATGGTTCATATATTGAGTCAGCTACCTTAAGTCTTTATAAATTTTCAGCGTATGATTCAGTTTATCTGGCAAATCCGATATTGCAGAACTGGCAAGAAACTGAGGCGACATGGAATGAGCGGTTAACAGGAGTTCCCTGGGTAAAATCGGGGGCAACAGGATTAGGTTCTGATTTTGCTATGAGTGAAGCTGGCGAAAGTGCTGTGAGGTGGGATCCGCAATGGCTAGATCTTGATGTGGCCAGCAGCGTTCAGGCAATGAGCGATGGAATTGCTGACAATTATGGGTGGCGATTATATCCCATCAGTGGCAATACCAATACCAAGGATTTTCACAGTCGTGAGTATTCCAATGACTTTTCATTAAGACCTAAGTTAACTATTGAGTATCGAGTTGTTCAGATTGAAGAGCCTAAAAAAATTGGTGATCTAAATAATGATGGTAAAGTTAGCTTTGCTGACCTTAATTTATTCAAGTTGACATTTGGAAAAAATATTTCAGATGCTGGATATAATTCAGATGCAGATTTTAATGGCGATGGGAAGGTGAGTTTTCATGATCTTGCTATTTTTAAAGAAAATTTTGGAAAGTAAATAGTGAAGAGCTTTTGATCGGACTATAATAACAGACTTATTAACGGTAAATGTCAAAGTAGTTGTCGGTGTGCCAAGAAGGCGAAGCAGTAAGGAAGC
>JALXCS010000226.1:0-14702 GCA_026990815.1 Methylomonas sp.
ACCAATAACATTCCGAACATGCAACCAAGCAAAATCAGTAGCAGCGGATTCTGATCATTCAATAGTTCGAATTGTTGCATTTTGCCCAACCGACCCTATTTATTCATTTTTTTAAAAACCACTTCTGCTGCTCGTATGGTTTGCTGTAAATCCTGCTCTGTATGTGCTGCTGAAACGAAACCTGCTTCAAATGCAGAAGGCGCCAAATACACACCTTGATTAAGCATGGCATGGAAGAATTTTTTGAATATATCCTGATCGCAATTCATGACTTGTTCAAATCGGCTGATTTTTTCGTCTTTACTAAAGAATAAACCAAACATGCCGCCAACTTTATTGAATATCATTGGAATACTTTGCTGTTCTGCTGAAGATTTTATGCCACTAACAAGTTTATTGGTTTTTTCTGTTAAGGTTTCAAAAAAACCTGGTTTGCTAATCAGCTCCAGTGTTTTTAATCCAGCCGCCATTGCAACAGGATTTCCTGACAAGGTTCCAGCTTGGTAGACTGGCCCAACTGGCGCAAGATATTCCATTACTTCCCGGGCGCCACCAAATGCACCCACAGGCATCCCACCACCAATTACTTTTCCCAATGTAGTCAAATCTGGCTTGATTTTATAAAGACCTTGAGCACCTTTTAAATCAACTCTAAAACCAGTCATTACTTCATCAAATATTAAAATGGATCCATTTTCATCACAAACCTGCCGCAAAGTTTCCAAAAATCCATTTTCCGGCGGAATACAATTCATATTCCCTGCAACTGGTTCAACAATGATACAGGCAACCCTTTCGCCTATTTCCGAGAACACTTGTTTGACAGACTCGCTATCGTTATAGGTCAAGGTAATTGTTTCCGAAGCTAAAGCAGAAGGTACTCCTGGGGAACTTGGTACGCCCATAGTTAAAGCACCAGAACCCGCTTTAACCAACAATGAATCAGAATGCCCATGATAACAACCTTCAAACTTTACAATCTTATCTCTCCCGGTATATCCCCTAGCCAACCTAATTGCGCTCATGGTCGCTTCTGTGCCGGAGCTAACCATTCTGACTTGCTCAATTGACGGCATTAATTCACATATTTTGGCCGCCATTTGAGTTTCAATTTCTGTTGGAGCACCAAAACTAAGTCCTTTCTCGGATGTTTTTTTTACCACCTCAATAACTTCTGGATGCGCGTGCCCTAATATCATTGGCCCCCATGATCCAACATAATCAATGTATTTCTTTCCTTGGCTATCGTAAATAAATGCGCCTGCGGCAGAATTGATAAACAAAGGGGTTCCTCCTACTCCCTTAAAAGCACGAACTGGTGAATTCACACCACCTGGAATTAATTTTTGGGCCTGAGTAAATAATTGATTTGCTTCTGTCATCTTTATAAACGCCATAATTTTTAAAAATTGAAGATAATATTACTACGAGCGCAACAATTTAGTTTACTGAACCATTAATAAACTGCTTTGTACAGATGCGCCCGAATTTAATAGAATACTATACAGTCTCAATCGCAATCTATTTATTAAAAAATATCAGGCCAAATTTATGACAACTTTTCTACGCAATTTATACTCCTTACCCCTTGTTTTTATTATTCTTGCTTCACTTGTAGTATCCGCTTGCTCTTCTGATGAAGACAGTTCCTCCCAGCCAATAAAAACTTCATCAACACCCAGTTTCGATCATACTCATGGTGATGATGTTACCGATCTGGAAAAGCATAAATTTGAACATAAATTTGCTAATCAATGTGTAGCTCGGGAGATTAAAAATTCTGTCAATAAAGCTTATGACAAACAACGTCTTGATAAGACTTGCCTGTGTATTGCCTCATACATGATGAAGGATTTAACCGCTGTCGAAGCTGAGAAATTTTTGGAAGAAAATAAAAACACCCGATCATTGCAAATACGTTTTGACAATGCAGCTTATCATTGCCTGCAACAAAATAAACAACCAAAAGCACCGATCATTTTCAAGACACGTTAAAAGTTTTATTCCTTCTGCTACCACACCTGAATTTAAATTTTTCAGGAGTGGTAGCATCCGGTTTTTTACCAGCTCAATCCAAGTAACAAAAAAACACTAACAATTGCCAAAGTAACAATATTTTGAAGCAATTCATTCAAATGGTCTAAATGCTCATGACGCATTAAATCTTTAATCCGATCATGTACCTGGTCTTGCATATGGATACGATTCATCATGATTTTTCCTCCTCTAGGTTTTACCTGCTTATGTTTCTTGATGGGAGCCTTAAAACCGCCATGAGAAGTCTGAGTGCAAGGTGGACAAAACGTAGCAATTGGACTTCAAAATTGGTTATTCAAGGTTCTCTAATGTAAATAACTCCTCATTTGACCTACCAACACCCCTTGAATTTCTACCTGATTCGGTTTGTAACGCATGGGCTTCATATTGTTATTGGCAGGAATCAAAACTGTTTCATGGGGATATTGTTCAATTCGTTTCAATGTTGCCTCTGATTTTTCAATCAATGCCACTACAATTTCACCATTTCTGGCAATACACCGCTGTTCGATAACTACCCAGTCGCCATCAAAAATTCCTTCTTCAATCATCGAATCACCCTTTACCTGGAGAATGTAGCAAGGATTATCTGTTTTGAGTTGCTCAGGGACTTTCATGTATTGAATATCTTCGACCGCTTCAATTGGTTTTCCAGCCGCTATTGCTCCAACATAAGGCAAGCTATCAGCATCATTCTCTGATTTTATTTCCTGACTGGCTTGTTCAGTTAATCGAATACCGCGTTGCTTGCGATTGAGAGGCTTAATTAGTCCTGCGTTAATCAGACCTTGAATATGTTTGTGCAACGAACCACGAGACTTTAGATTCAAGGCCAAACAAATTTCATCCAGAGTAGGTGGATGAATAAAATTATCCTGTTGTTCAAGCAAAAAATTGTAGATCTCCTGTTGTTTTCGGGTAAGGGATAAATTTTTCTTCATAATATTCTCTATTGGTTTTGCATATATTACAAAAAGAACAAATAGAGAACAAGTATTTTTTGATATATTCTGTCTTTTTATTAGATAATGATTCTAATTTATTGAAATAATAACTTTTTTATGTCTATCATTAATGAACTTACGACTTTGTTTCAGCCAATGAGACAATGGCGCCAACATTTACATCAATTTCCGGAAACCGCATTTGAAGAGACTATTACCTCTGAGTTTATTGCACAACAGCTCCAATCTTTTGGGTTAAATATTCACCGAGGGTTAGCTAAAACCGGAATTGTCGCTTCCTTAACAAAAGGAAATAGCTGCAAGAAAATTGCTCTGCGAGCCGACATGGATGCGTTATTCATTCAAGAACAAAATAATTTGTCTTATCGTTCCCGGCATCAGGGCAGAATGCATGCGTGCGGCCATGACGGGCATTCTGCCATGTTACTGGGTGCTGCAAATTACCTTTCTAACAAGGCAGACTTTAACGGCACAGTCTATTTTATTTTTCAGCCAGCCGAAGAAGGTAGGGCAGGGGCTAAACAGATGATTGAGGAAGGGTTATTCCATCAATTTCCGGTCGATTCTATTTTCGGACTGCATAATTTTCCGGATATTCCACTGGGGCACTTTGCCATTAAATCCGGCCCTATAATGGCCGCTTTTGACTGTTTTGAAATTCAAATAACCGGTCAAGCCTGTCATGCCGCGATGCCTCATTCTGGACATGATCCGATTCTTGCGGCCAGTCATTTGATACCAGCACTACAATCCATTATTAGTCGCAATATTAACCCTGATGATTCTGCAGTAGTCAGTATCACCCAAATTCATGCCGGCGATACCTGGAACGCCATTCCTGAAAATGTTACTTTAAGAGGCACTTATCGTTGCTTTCAAGCTCATGTACAACAATTACTCAAACTGCGTATTGAACAATTAAGTCATTCAATCTGTGCCGGTTTTGACTGCCTGGCGAAACTGGTATTTAATCCTGAAAACACTGGTTATCCTGTTACTTTCAATCATGCCCCGGAAACTGCAATAGCTATTAAGGCGGCATCGGCAGTTGTTGGGGCGGAGAAAGTAGAGTTAAATCCTGTTTCTTCAATGGGTTCGGAGGATTTTGCTTTTATGCTACAGGAAAAACCCGGATGTTATGTTTGGATAGGCAATGGGCCTTCAAAGGGAAGTTGCTTATTGCATAACCCCCATTATGATTTTAATGATGAGATTCTTGTAACTGGGGCTGCTTATTGGGTCAGTCTGGTGCAAACCATATTGCGATAAAATCAATAAAAACCCAATGGTTTTGCGATGGCATCTTCCCACCAAGTCAAATGACGGGTAATTTGTTTGTTACAATGTTCATAGCCCTGATATTCAATTCCCTGAAAAATATCATCTCTCATCCAAGCATAACCTAGAGGCGATACTGATTTCAGTTTTTCGGGTATCAATATATATTGGGCGAATAATTCGGCAAATTTTTCCTGCACTGTTCCGTTATAACGCCCTTCATTTACTTCATATAAATATTCAAAAGCTTCAAACCATTTTGATGGCCATAGAGCCAATTTGGAGGAATCAATATAATCCCGCATACGGGTGTCTGTAGAAATTTTCCGGTAACGATAAAAGAAATATAAATCCTGCTTGCCATCCCAGAAGAAAAAATTGTCAATCACATGTGCTAATTCATGAATAATCAGTGCGAGACGAAAATCAACCAGATATTTCAGATCAATATCCCGATAAATTTCGCCATCCTTAGCCTTGTCAAAACTGTCAATAGTAAAAACAACTGAATTGCGACCATTAAAAACCTGGGCGACGACTTGCCCCATAAATCCTGTACCTGGTAAAAGACTAAGCGGATGCGTGTCATCAAGCCAAACCCGAGTTTCTGAGTCTTCAGGAAATGCATCGATAATAAGTTTCTGCTTGCTTGGCGGTAAATCCTTAATAAATTCCCTGAGTTTACGAATCGGTTTTGCCTTAGTGATACTGGTACGCATAAAAACTGGAATTTTCCGGATAGCCTTTTCAAAAGAACGAATATGATCTTCTGTAAATCGTGGGAAATCGTAATCGTCATTATGTTTGATGATGGTTTTAGTATCGTAAAATAGCGCTAAAACCCTTAATGCGGCTTCTTTACTTTGCCAGTACTTCTCAAGAACACATAGACCAATAGATTCATTATCCTGACATGACTGGTTTGCTTCAATCAAAAAATTCTTGTGTTCCTGAGAAATATGATTGGTCAGCAGCTGAATAGCACGGCGGCGCAGGAAGGTGCTATTCTGCTCGTAATAATCAATAATTGCTAGCAATTCAGAATTAGAAAAAAAATTTTCTGAACTGGTTGCACATAACAAATCAGAATTTTGGGAAAGCTTGAAGTATTTGTTTTGAAATAATGGTGGCGCTTGTATTTCTACAGCTTGAACCACTGGGAAACTGAAAAAGAACAACAAAAGCAGTACATTTTTGTTAGCAAACATTGCCATAGCCACCCTAAAATATTATTACACCTTTTATTGTCCTCCTGACGCACCCAACTTTTGAAAATTATTTAAGAAAAGCTTTAGTCTTTCTCATCATCTTTGGGAACAGACAACAAATGGCTCATTTTTTTTACTTTTGTCTTTAAATATTCAAGATTATCATGATGAAAATCTGTTTCGATCGGTATCCGTTTTTCGATAGTGATGCCGAGCTTTTTCAACTCATCAATCTTTTTCGGATTATTGGTGATTAAATCAACAGACTGAATTTCCAGATTATTAATAATCAAAGCCGCAATTGAATATTCGCGTTCGTCGGCCAAATGCCCCAAATGGATATTGGCGTCAACCGTATCCAGCCCTTGATCTTGAAGATTATATGCCTGCAATTTTTTCAACAGGCCAATCCCCCGACCTTCCTGTCGTAAATAAATCAGCACTCCCTGACCTTTTTTGCTGATCAACTGCAAAGCCATATCCAGTTGTTCGCCACAATCGCAACGCCTGGAACCTAAAACATCGCCAGTAAAACATTCTGAATGAATACGCACGGGAACATTCTTTTTGGTCTTTACCTCTCCATAAACAAAGGCAATATGTTCTTTCTCATCAACATTATTGGTGAAATAATGTAACGTAAATTCTCCATATTGGGTCGGAATTCTAGTTTGGACTAGATTTTTTAGTTGTGGCTCCACAAATTATTTCTTCAATAAAACATATGATAACTGCTTATTCTACCTAATCATAAAATAAGCAGTTAAATAATTTTTTGAAGAAAATTATCAACTATGGAGTAAGAACCGCGATAACGGGCAACAGCCTCTTTATTTGTGCAAAACTGACAAGGCATATTCAAATGCATCTGGAAAATCAATTAAAGCAGCTTCATCGGAGATATGGATTCTTTCAAACAAACCAAATTGGGTTTTGTATTTCAAATTACCGATCGCTAATGGCCCAAATGATTTGATATTACCATTCGGCAATTCTATTGTTGTTCCCTTGTCCTGCAAGCCGACACCTTCTATACCGCTAGGTGGTACGGCATTGGTATCAGCAGCGATAATTAACTTTTCGGCATATTGTAATTCCGACATATCGAGTATTCTAATCCCTGCACGGGCAGCACAAATTGCGACATCGGTGTCTTTCAATGCTTTAACCTTATTTTTATGCGTCTCTGCCGAAACCCAATCAACCTGGCACTCATAGCGCTCGCAAAACCGTTCGGCAACTTTGGGATCATCATCTGCTGTCAATTGACACAAACGAACTTTGGCCCCTTGTTTCGCCGCCAAAATAGCTGTGCATAAACCTACCGGTCCGGTTCCAAACACTGAAACCACCCGACCAGACAAACCCTGACCATCATGATCAAATAAACCTTTTTCCACCAAAGCAACAATGCTTGCCGATGTTGTGTATGCGCCATTAGGATCAGCAAAAACCCCGACCTGGAAAGGGCCAACCATGGCTTTTTTGGCGCTTTTAAACATATCAGCCGTCATATGAACATCACGACCACCCAGAAAAATTCCGGTATCATTAAACCGTTTTGGCGGCCTTGCAAAAATAGCATCCTGCACCATGCCGACGACACTTTTTGGATCGACTTCAGTAAACGGAATGACCATATCAAAACCTGCATCGGCAGCAATGGTTACATCGAAAGGGCTGATATTATTCCCCGGCGTCAGAAAATAAAGAATACGTTGGGCCATAAAACCTTACCAATTATTTAGAGTTAAATTCTAAACATAGTTCAGGACATAAAATATGCAAATCAAGCAGTAAAATTAGTGCTTCGCCAAAGCCAAAACGGCATCCAGTCTCGCCGCCTTTCTTGCAGGGAACACACCAAAGATCAATCCTGTGGTTAGTGACACCAGCAATGCTGCCATTAACGCCCAACCAGGAATTAAAAGAGGAAATTCAGGATAAATAATTTGTAATACACTGACAACAAACTGACCCACCAACATACCTATAACTGCACCAGCTAAACAAAGTATTGCTGCTTCAGCCAGAAACAAACCAATTAACTGACTTTCCGACGCACCTAATGCTTTGAGCAAGCCGATTTCCGAGGTTCTTTGAGCAACGCTGACCAACATTACATTCATGACCAAAACCCCTGCTACAGCAAGACTGATCGCTGCGATACTGGCGACTGTCAATGTCAATGCAGTCAAAATTTCATCAAAAGCGCCAATAACGCTATCCTGGGTAATAATGGTAATGTCTTCTTCACCTTCATGGCGAATTTCAATGATCTTGCCAATGTCACCAACAGCTTTATACATGGCGGATTTGGATTTAGCTTCAACCAGTATTCTAAAAAGTGATTCTGTATTAAACAGCGCTTGCGCAGAAGCGACCGGAATTACCACGATCTCGTCAAAATCAACTCCAATTGATTCTCCTTCTGATGCCAGAACCCCAATCACTCGAAATCGGCGATCATTGATCCTCATCCATTGCCCCAAGGCTTTTTGTTTCGCAAAAATTTCCCGTTTGATGGTTTGACCAATCACACAAACCGGTAAACTTTTATCACTCTCAATATCCGGTAAGAAACGCCCTTCGGCCATTTTTAAATGTCGAACACGCCTTAACGAGGCTGTAGAACCCAAAATTGTCGTTTCCCTTTCCAGGCCCAGTGAAGAAACTGGTGCCGAGCCAACATTTATTGGTGCGATGGCTGCAACATAACGGCTTTTTAGCAACGCATTGGCATCATCAAGAGTCAAATCTCTGGGTGTTTCGCCAAACAAAGGCGGTTGTCCTCCGGTTGTTTCAGTTCTCCCCGGCAAAACAATCACCAGATTGGTTCCCAACGACTGAAATTCGTTAACAATATAACGCCGGGCGCTTTCTCCCAATGTCGTCAAAATGGTGACAGAAGCAATACCAATGCTCATTGCCAAGACAATTAATGCCGCTCGCAAAATTTGTGAACGAATAGATAAAAAAGCTTGCTGGAAAGTATCCGAAATTGTCACTTTTCTGGAGCAATTTTACCATCGATAATATGAATACGGCGCTGTGCCCGTTTACCCAAATGATGGTCATGAGTAATAATTATTAGCAACATACCACTCTTGTTCAGCGCTTCCAGCAACTCGATAATTTCAATACCTGAATGGCTGTCCAGATTACCCGTGGGTTCATCAGCCAGCAAGATTCCCGGCCGCATAATTGTTGCCCTGGCAATCGCAACACGTTGCCGCTGTCCTCCTGATAATTGTTCTGGCAAATGACTAGCGCGATCTGAAAGTCCGACTGAAGCTACGGCCTGTTTAACTCTCTGCTGCCTTTGGCGTCGATTAATACCTGCCAAAATCATTGGCATTTCGATATTTTCGGCTGCAGTTAATCGGGGAATCAGATGAAAAAACTGAAAAACAAAGCCAATATTTTCGCGGCGTATTTTTGCTAACGCATTATCATCCAGTTTAGTCACATCCTGATTATTAAACAGATATTGTCCGGATGTTGGATGATCCAGCAAGGCAATTATATTGAGTAATGTTGACTTACCGGAACCTGATGGACCCATAACCGAAATATATTCACCCTGGTTGATGGTCAAATTGATATTATTCAAAGCCTGAACCGTTTGATCTCCAACCTGGAAATCCCGGTAAATGTTGTTTAGCTGGATCATTTTTCTGCGATGGCTTTCTTGCCTGCTTCTACGCCATCCTTGCCAATTGATGCAACTACCTGTTGATCTTCCTTAACTCCGGAGAGCACTTCGGTATAATTCCAGTTACTGATTCCCGGTTTAAAATGACGTTCTTTCAATAAACCGTCATCATCTAAAATTAGCAACCGGTTATTTTCCATAACCGCTTCTGTTGGAATCCTAAGGGTGTTTTCTCTCGAATCGATTATCACTTCAATATCAGCACTATAACCAGGCAACAGATATTCAACTTCTTTGGGGGCTGACAATTTGACTTCGACTTCAACAGTACGCGCCTGTTTTTCTTTTTCCAGGACATACGGTGCAATCCGGGTTACTTTACCAGAACAACGCTTGTCTGGAAATGCATCAAGCAATACACAAGCTTTCATGCCAAGCTTGATTCGGGGTGCATCGACTTCGTCAATTGGAGCCGAAATAGTTAAGCAGCTAATATCCAGTAAATCTATTGCCGGAAGTGTTTGAATACCAGGCGGAGAAGGAGTAACAAATTCATTAAGCTCAACATTTACCTCAGCGACAGTACCATCAAAAGGTGCTTTAACCGTTGTTTTCTCCACTGCTGCTCGGGCGACTTTGACATTGGCATAACCCAGTTGTATCGCTGCATTTGCTGACTGACATTGAGCTTTTTTTGCCAAAGCTAAGGTAACCGCATCATCAACCTCATTTTCTGAAACAATCTGGCCATGTTTGCTTAATTTTTTAATTCTTCTAGCATCACGTTCGGCTCCGGCTGCTAGCAAACAAGCTTGCTCTGCCGCAGCCCGTTTGACCTTAATATCAGCTTCCTGTAACTCTACCTGGGCTTTTAGATCGTCATTCCACACTTCCATTAAAATTTGACCTTTGTGAACCACATCTCCTTCTTCAACCAGCAATCTGGCAACTTCTCCCCCGATTGCCGGAGCGAGAAAAGCCCGGCGGCAAGCTTTGACTGTTCCTACCCTGGTATTTGCAACAATGGCGTTAACTGGACCTTTTTCAACCCGATAAATTTTTACTGAAACTGGCTCAGGTTGCTTTAAAAAATAATAGCTTCCACCCAAAATCAGCACAATGACAATCAAAATAAAAAATTTTTTAAAAGTCATCGTTAAAACAGAAAATTTGGTTAGGCAATATTCAGAAAATGGGTAGAACTCAATTGATCCAGGCCCGTAACACAAATACCCAAATCATTTAAAATTCCGTCACCAATATCATAAATCCAGCCATGTACAGATAGTGCTCGGCCCGCTCTCCAGGCCTCTTGAACCACTGTTGTATGGCAAACATTGGCTACTTGTTCTATAACATTTTTTTCGGTGAGTAAATTTAACCTATCTTCTTCACTCTGTAATACATCAATTGCATCTTGATGAAAACGATAAACATCCTTGATATGCCTTAACCAGTTATCGATTAAACCATGTTTCTGGTTTTCCATGGCTGCTCTAATACCACCGCAGCCATAATGACCACAGACAATAATATGTTTGACTTTTAACACCTCAACCGCAAACTGAATAACTGATAAACAATTTAAATCAGTGTGCACAACCACATTGGCTATATTCCGATGCACAAAAACCTCACCCGGTTTCAGGTTAACAATCTGATTGGCGGAAACACGACTATCTGAACAACCAATCCATAAATAATCCGGTCTTTGAATTTGGGCTAGTTCCGTAAAAAAACTTGGATGCTCAGCCTTTATTGACTCTGCCCAAGCCCTGTTTTTCTCAAATAATATTTTTAATGTCTTCATGCCTGATTCATATAAATTAAACGAATTGGAGCCAATCGTAGTTATTATTTCCAAATACCAAAAAATAAGGATTCAGCAACGATTCCTTGGTATTATAAAGCAAAACATTACCTTTTAAATCAATAACTTCACCGCCAGCCTGTTCAACAATACATTGGCCTGCCGCGGTATCCCATTCGCTGGTTAAGCCAATGCGTGGATACAAATCAGCCAAACCTTCTGCAACCAGACACATTTTTAATGAACTACCAATCGAAATCAGTTCATGTGGAGGCAATTTCTCTAAAAAATTTTTTAATTGTTCGGTGATGTGTGAACGACTGCCCACTACCACTAATTTGTCAGAAAAATTCTTTTTAACTGAAATTTTCCGAGCTGGTTTATCAAACGTCTTCTGTTCGAATGCGCCTTCACCCTTGGCAGCAAAATACAATTGCTTAGTGACTGGCACAAAAACACTCCCCAAAACCGGTTTATGTTGATGAATTAATGCGATGTTGACTGTAAAATCGCTATTTCGCTTAATAAACTCCTTTGTGCCATCTAATGGATCAACCAGCCAATACGTTTCCCACTTAGAACGTACTGCAAATGATATTTCTGTCGATTCTTCTGAAAGGATTGGATATCCAGCAATATCTGCCAGTGAGTTGACAATATGATTATGGGCTGCCAAATCGGCTTCGGTAAGCGGCGAATTGTCTTGTTTAATTTCTACATCAAACCTGTTGCCATAAATTTCCATAATTTTCTCACCTGCTTGCTCAGCTATAGTATTTACTGATTCTAGCAGTGAGACGTAATGATTATTGCTCACCTTTGAGAAATTCCAGGGTTAAAAATAATGCAGCAATGCTGCGCGCCTCAGTGCATTCGCCAGTTGCAAAAAGTTCGTTAAGATTTGATAATTTCCATGGAACCACTTCCAACTCTTCAGGTTCATCCCCTGGCAACTTTTCTTCATACAGATCCCTAGCAATTACAATATCAGTAGTATGCTCCAGATATCCAGGCGCAAGGGTCAAAGAAGTCAAGTGCCGCAAATCCCTCGCACCATAACCAACTTCTTCTTTTAATTCTCTGTTTGCTGTAATCAAAACGGCTTCATCAGGTTCAGTTTTGCCTTTTGGCAACCCTAATTCATAGCGGTGAGTTCCTGCAGCATATTCCCGAATAAGCATTACCGTTTCATTATCAATCAGAGGCACAATCAGAACCGCCCCCCCAGACCCGCTACGTGCCAATCTTTCAAAGGTTCGTTGCACGCCATTGCTAAATTCAAGATCTAACGCTTCTATGGAAAAAAGTCTTGATGTCGCTACTATTTTGGTGTTGAGAATTTTCGGCTTTTCAGGCATCTTACAAAAATAATTGTTTAATTATAAATGAAACTATACGCTAGATTGATGCTAGATTGGAAAAAAATAGACACCATTTTGCTGGATATGGACGGGACATTATTGGACCTGAATTTTGATAATCATTTCTGGCAGGAATTTGTGCCAGAACAATATGCTAAGCTACATAATCTAACTCTTGAACAGGCCAAACAGCAACTGGATCCCAAATTCAAGGCCATGCAGGGAAAACTCGAATGGTACTGTCTCGACTATTGGAGTGAAGTTTTAAAGCTGGATATTGTCGGATTAAAAAGAGAAATTTCCGGCCTAATAACTGTCCTGCCTCATGTCACCGAGTTTTTAACTCGAGCCAAACAATCATCACAAAAGTTAATCTTAGTCACTAACGCCCATCGGGATAGCCTGGATTTAAAAATGGAAAAAACCTGCCTGGCGCATTTTTTTGATGTTCTGATTTGCTCACATGATTTTGGCAAACCTAAAGAAAACCCTGATTTTTGGCCATTATTTCATGATAAATATCCATTTGATAATTCAAAAACAGTGCTAGTTGATGATAATTTAAAAGTTCTTAAAGCGGCCAGCGATTTTGGTATTGAGCATGTGGTTTCAGTGCGTCTGCCAGACACCAAACAAGCCCAAAAGAACATCGCTAACTATCCGTCCATCGCTGATTTCAGGGAACTTATGACGGGGCTTTAATTTCACGGTTTCGTCGTGCTGACGGTTTTTTTCTTGGCGACCTGTTTCGTGAATAGTTTTTGGAGCCCGGAGATTTTGCTTCTGGTTTTTTAAGATCAGTAGCCAATAAATCTTCAGTAATGGATTTGACTGGAACTTTTTCACCTATATAGTCTTCTATATCAGGCATAGAATATGCGTATTCCTCACAAATAAAACTGATTGCTTCGCCACTCGCACCAAAACGTGCAGTACGACCAATTCGATGCACATAATCTTCCACATCCTGTGGTAAGTCATAATTAATTACATGAGAAACTTCGGGAATATGTAAACCTCTTGCAGCAACATCTGTCGCAATCATAATCGGCACTTTATTTTCCTGAAAATTTTTCAGTAACCTTTGACGCTTTTCCTGGGGAACATCGCCGCTTAATGTGACTGCTTTATAAGCATTGGCTTCAAGATAGCTATTCAGCTGTTCTGCGGCTTTTTTGGTATTGACAAAAATAATACAGCATTCCGGTTTATGAGCGTTTAGAATACCAATCAATAGAGGAATTTTTTGCTCATTAGCCGGACAAAAGGCAAATTGATTAATTGACTTGGAAGTTACAGCTTCTGTCTCGATCTTAATCATGACCGGATTATTCATATGCTCGTAAGCCAATTCGATTACTTTGAACGATAGGGTTGCCGAAAACAGCATATTCAAGCGTTTTTCAGGCGCTGGCATCCGACGTAGTAAAAATCTAATATCCTTGATGAACCCCATATCGAACATGCGATCTGCTTCATCCAGAACCATCACCTGGATATGGTCCAAGGTAAATGCCTGCTGCTTGTAAAAATCAATAATCCGCCCTGGCGTACCAATAATAATATCAACATTAGATTTAATTGCCTGTAACTGTTTTTTGTAATCAGTGCCGCCATAGATTAAGGCAAATTTCAAATCAAGATGACTGCTGAGTAAAACGGCATCTTTATGAATTTGGATGGCAAGTTCTCGAGTTGGGGCTATAATTATCGCTCTAGGATTTTGAATAATTTTAGTTTCATCGTTAATTAAACGTTGAAAAGTCGCTAACAAGAATGCTGCTGTTTTACCTGTGCCGGTTTGGGCTTGTCCAGCAATATCCTTATCGCGCAGCGCTAACGGTAATGCTCGATCTTGTATCGGCGAACATTGTTCAAAACCTGCATCTTTAAGGCTTTGGAGAATGGATTTGGATAATTCCAGGTTGCTGAATCGAGTTTCGGTCAAATGTGATTTTTTCATAGCCTAATAGAATACCGTATTTTACTGGCCAGAACGAATTTGTGAGCTGCCTGCTTACACTATCAACCCTTAATAATTAATGAATTTTTTAAAAAATTTTCAAAAAAAATTAAAAAATATTGACAAAAATAGTCGTTCCCTCCTATAGTTCCCGCTTAATTATTAACATTTGGAGATCAACGTGAGTGACGCAGTCCTTCATGTAACTGATAGTGATTTTGATGACATTGTCGTAAAAGCCAACAATCCTGTACTTGTCGATTATTGGGCAGAGTGGTGTGGACCCTGCAAAATGATTGCTCCTGTACTGGATGAAATTGCAGAAGAATATAAAGATAAATTAACCGTCGCCAAATTGAACATTGATGAAAACCCTGAAACACCTCAACATTTTGGCGTTAGAGGTATTCCAACATTAATGCTTT
>JALXCS010000226.1:14712-16205 GCA_026990815.1 Methylomonas sp.
AACAAAATCTCAGTTGGCTGATTTTCTCGATAATAATCTTTAAAAAACAGATTTTTTCAGATCTGGCAATAAATTATATTGACGGGTCTGAATTTTCGGTTATACTTACAGAAGTGCATGAATCTTTGCGCCAAATAGTATCATTTAATACCTAATTATTAATCTCTCAACATACTTCCTGTTCCTTTGCGTGCATTCGCGCATGCTTAAAAAATCTATTATTTCTTTCTATGAACCTTAGTGAATTAAAATTAAAGCCCATTAGCGAAATTATCAGCATAGCCGAATCTCTTGGCATTGATAATGTCTCCAGATCAAGAAAACAAGACTTGATTTTTGCCATCCTAAAAAAACACGCCAAAGGTGGTGAAGATATTTTTGGTGATGGTGTTTTAGAAATATTACAAGATGGCTTCGGTTTTTTACGCTCTCCATCTGCTTCTTACCTGGCAGGCCCTGATGACATTTATGTTTCACCGAGTCAAATTCGTCGATTCAGTTTAAGAACCGGCGATACTGTTAGTGGTAAAATTCGCCCTCCCAAAGATGGTGAGCGTTATTTCGCCATGCTCAAAGTTGAAAGCATCAATTTCGAGCCGCCTGAAAATACCAAACACAAAATTTTATTCACTAATCTAACTCCTCTATTCCCAAATGAAAGATTCCGTTTGGAACTTGGCAATGGTACGACAGAAGATTTAACAGGTAGAGTAATTGACCTGGTTGCACCAATAGGGAAAGGCCAACGCGGCTTAATTGTATCCCCACCAAAAGCAGGTAAAACCATGATTATGCAAAGTCTTGCACAATCAATTGCCCAAAATCATCCAGATTGTTATTTAATTGTATTACTGATCGATGAACGCCCTGAAGAAGTTACAGAAATGGAACGATGCGTCAGAGGCGAGGTGGTTTCCAGTACTTTTGATGAACCTGCAACCCGTCATGTTCAAGTTGCTGATATGGTGATCGAAAAAGCCAGGCGCATGGTTGAACATAAGCATGACGTAGTTATCCTGTTAGACTCTATAACTCGTCTAGCCCGTGCTTATAACACGGTTGCTCCGTCATCAGGTAAAGTTTTAACAGGTGGTGTCGATGCCAATGCCCTGGAAAAACCAAAGCGCTTTTTTGGTGCTGCCAGAAACATCGAAGAAGGCGGAAGCCTAACAATTATTGCTACGGCTCTGGTTGATACTGGTTCCAGAATGGACGAAGTTATCTATGAGGAATTCAAAGGCACCGGCAATATGGAATTGCATCTGGATAGAAAAATTGCTGAACGCCGTGTTTATCCAGCAATTAATATTAATCGTTCTGGAACACGCCGTGAAGAATATCTTGTTAACCCTGATGAGTTGCAAAAAACTTGGATATTGAGAAAAATATTGCAGCCAATGGATGAAATGGCTGCTTCTGAATTCTTGTTAGGCAAACTTAAAGATTTTAAAACTAATGCCGAATTTTTTGAATCCATGAAACATTAATGAAGA
>JALXCS010000227.1 GCA_026990815.1 Methylomonas sp.
GAGTATAATAGTAGTACAGCAACCAGTAAGTTCCATTAACAATGTGACGGCGTATATTTCCGATAGCCGCGTTGAGCCAGCTTGACGTAGAGTAACTATGGCTACGCTCTCCTTGTCTCTCGAAAACATATCCTCGCCACATTGTTAATGGAACTTACTGGTTGCTGTACTAGTGCCCCCCTAGCGGCTAAGTCCGATTTTTTGTTACCTTGATATAAACCAATTCCATGGCAAAAAAAATTATTCAACGCTTCATGCCTGACCAGAATGCAATAAAAGAACACAAGCATTTGCAATTCTTGGGCGAACAGTTGCACGAACCAAATTTATGGCATTTGAACCGTCATTCAGTTGCCAAAGCTTTTGCAGTAGGTCTGTTTGTTGCGTGGCTTCCAATCCCAGGTCAAATGGTTGTAGCCGCATTAACAGCTTTATATTTTCGGGCAAATCTGGCGATTTCTGTCGTTTTGGTTTGGATTACTAATCCCTTAACTTGGGTGCCACTATTTTATTTTGCATATCGAGTTGGCTTAGGTGTTACTGGTTTTTCTCCTGCTACCCAAAACTTCAATTTTACCTATGAAAATGTCATGATTCATCTGGACGCCCTATGGGCGCCATTAATTTTTGGATGCCTACTATTAAGTAGTGTCTGCGCCGTCGCTGGTTATTTTGGTATTCAATATTTTTGGCACTGGTATGTCACTAAGAAATGGCAGCTTCGAAGAAAACTACGGGAAGAGCAACAACCGTGATATCAGGAAAAAGGCCAAAAAAAATACTGGCTCTAAATAATAACCCCATCTTCCATGTGTAATACGATATCCATTTTTTCTGCCAGCACAGGATCATGGGTAACCACCAAAAAGCTTACGCCCAACTCCCTGTTTAATTCCAACATTAATTGATAAACATGCTCAGCCGTTTTACTATCCAGATTTCCTGTCGGTTCGTCTGCAAGCACACATTTTGGCTTGTTAATTAGGGCTCTAGCCACTGCCGCTCGCTGTCTTTCCCCACCAGACAACTCACCCGGTTTATGCTTAATCCTGTGCCCGAGGCCGACCCTTTCCAAAAGAGTCGTTGCTTGCTGACTGGCTTTTTTTACTGAAATGCCTCCAATCAACAAAGGCATTGCTACATTCTCCAAAACCGTAAATTCACCTAGTAGATGATGAAATTGATAAATAAACCCTAATGACCGGTTTCTTAATTTACTCAATCTCCCCGGACTGACTTCTTGTAAATTAATACCATCTAGAATTACTTCTCCGGAAGTTGGCTTGTCCAATCCGCCTAACAGATGCAGTAAAGTACTTTTTCCAGAACCAGAAGCACCCATTATTGCAACACGTTCTCCGATTTTAATATCTAGATTAACGCCCTTCAATACTTCGACATCCAATTCACCTTGATTAAAACGTTTTTTCAACTGGTGACATTCGATAATACATGAGTTATTCATAACGAAGCACTTCTGCCGGGTTTACTTTTGAAGCCTGCCAAGCAGGATAAATCGTTGCCAATAGCGATAAAATAAAAGCTATTCCTGCAACCGTATAAACATCAGACCAAATTAATTTCGATGGTAACTCACTGATTGAATAAACATCAGGTGCCATAAACTTAACTTCAAAAAACTGCTCAATGGCTGGAACAATTGTTTCAACATTTAATGCCAGCAATACGCCAAAGACCACACCCATAATCGTTCCGAATATTCCAATAATAGTTCCCAACACCATAAAAATCCCCATCACCGATGGTGCGGTTAATCCCTGGGTTTTTAAGATGGCAATATCACCATGTTTATCAGTTACTACCATCACCAAGGTAGAAACAATATTAAAAGCGGCAACTGCTACAATCAGCAACAGAATAATAAACATGACTTTTTTCTCTGTCTGTATCGCTTTGTAGAAATTACTGTGAGCCTTGGTCCAATCGCTAACCTGATATTTGCTGTAAAATCGATTTGCGAGTTCCTGTGTAATCTTAGGTGCATTGAACAAGTCGTCCAACTTTAACCTGAGACCAGAAACATGGTCACCTAACTGAAACAATTTAGCTGCATCATCGATATGAATTAAAGCCATGTTACGGTCATATTCATACATGCCAACTTGAAACACACCGACCACAGTAAACCGGCGCAACCGAGGCAAAATACCGGCAGGTGTGGAATTTATCTGTGGGCTAATGACAGTAATCTTATCTCCGGGAATCACCCCCAGATAATTTGCCAGTTCTCCACCCAATACTATTCTGAATTTCCCGGGCTCCAATAAATCAAGTTTCCCCGACTTCATTTTGCTTCCAACTTCAGAAACTTGCGACTCGATTGAAGGATCGATTCCCCTTATCAACGTACCACTAACTCTACGATCCGCGTTAATCATTACCTGGCCACGAACAAATGGAGCAGCGCCCTCAACATGTGGAAGCCCAAGCACCTGCCTCTGTAATTTTTTCCAATCTTTCAAGCGACCATTAAAGCCAGTGATAGTCGTATGCGAAGTCATCCCCAGAATACGCTCTCTAAGCTCGGCTTCAAATCCATTCATCACCGACAACACGGTAATTAGCGCCGTCACGCCAAGAGCAATTCCAAGAATTGATGTTAGCGTAATAAAAGAAATAAACTGAGTTCTGCGTTTTGCGCGTGTGTACCGCAAACCAATAAATAAAACAAGAGGTTTAAACATGAAAAAAGTAACCAGAAAGGTTAAGAAGAAGATTTACAGGACGAACAAAGTCCGTAAAGGCAAAGACTGTGATCAGTCAACTCATAACCAAGTTCTTTGGCAATTTCTTTTTGCCGTTTTTCTATCCCAGCATCCGTAAATTCATCAACACAGCCACATTTTACGCAAACGATATGGTCGTGATGGTCTCCACGATTGAGCTCAAAAACTGAATTACCACCCTCAAAATGGTGACGCGTAACCAAACCAGCCGTTTCAAATTGAGTTAACACCCGGTAAACTGTTGCAAGACCAATTTCTTCCTTTTCACTTAACAGGATTTTATAAACTTGTTCGGCAGTTAAATGCCTAACCTCTTCCTGTTTTTCCAAAATTTCCAGAATTTTAATCCTGGGCAAGGTTACCTTCAGTCCAGCATTTCTTAAATCTTGTGTTTCCAATTCGATTTCCTCAAATTCCTTGCAAATTTAACACCCTAAAGTCCAATACAGAATTATTTTTCATTGTGCCTGCGACAGACAATATCTTAATTGATGTTCAATTCAGTCATTCCCTATTGTAACTTTTTTTCTTGGTACTTATCACATCAGTTTTTTAGTATTATCTGAGAACTTCAGGTATTATTTGTTCTTTGCATTATTTTTGCTTGTTAATACATGAGAAAAAACACTCAATCCTTACTTTTGTTAATCAGCATTCCTTTAATTTCATGCTCAACAGCGACATACCACGTTCCTGGCGTTTATCGAATAGACATTCAACAAGGTAACATTTTCGATCAAAACATGATCGACCAACTTCGCCCCAATATGACGAAGCGCCAAGTACTATATGTAATGGGCTCACCCATGTTGATTGATATTTTTCATAGAAATCGTTGGGATTATGTCCATTCAGAGCAACTTGGAGGCAAACTACGTAAGCAACAAAGGATATCGCTTTTGTTTGAAAATGATTTACTAACAGGCGTACAAGGTGATTACAAGCCTAGTGCATTACCTGTCGCTAAAGTTAACACTGAAACAACGATTGAAGTACCTAAACGCCAAGAAAAGAAAACTGTATTTGGCGAAATTATTAAATTTTTCAGCTTTGAAGATGATAAACCCGACAACACGGCAGAAAAAAAACCTGACACTGAAAATCAAACAGAGCCAGAAATTTCTGCCCCTAAGTCGAAGCTAGATAGCAACGATTCTAAAAAGGTCACTGCTGATACAGAATCTATGCAGGAATCCACGAATATAAACTCTATTGAACCAGCAATAGCAAATCACACTTCAGTTGAACCGGATGACAAAACTATCGATCTCGACAAAAAAATCGAGAAGCACACTGAATCAATATCGAACGAAACTGATCAATTAAGCAAGCCTCCCTAACCTTAAATAGAAAGCCCGAAGTCCATTAACCATATCAAACCACCCAATCAGTGTTAATTTATTTCCATTAAATAAATCGCCTGTTCCAATGCCTCATTAAACTTCCCTGGCGCCTCCTGCGGAATAAAATGCCCAACATCCGAAACGAAAACAATCTTATCTCTGATAATTGGCATGTTTCTATGTAAAGCATTGATATGCACAAGTGGTATTGAAAGGCTTTCATGGACCTGCTGATAATCATCAGCCATCCATTCCATTAAATGAATAAATGCACTAATCCCAACTTGTTCTGGGCCGGATGCCATATCAGAAGCAATTTCATCAACCAGTTCTGGATTCGCATTCTCGGAAAACATACTAGTCACCAGCTTATAGGTTTGCTCCCTGAAATTCTCCTTAAACGGTGCAACGACCTCTTGTATTTGATCTTTCTCAGGCCATTGAAATCTTGTTGCAAAAGAATCAACTGCAGCCACTCCAAAAACTTTGCCTGGCAAGCGACTCACGGCTTCTAACGCCACAGGACCACCCATAGAGTGACCGACCAAAATCACTTTTTCCAATTGCAATTTATTTACAACAGCTGACACATCATCAGCAAATTTATCGATAGAATAGTCCTGTCTTTCCATTCCAGATTGTCCATGCCCTGCCAAATCAAGCGTAACCACCCGGTATTTGGATTTAAAATAATCGATCTGTTCCTGCCAATAACTGCTATCACACATCCAGCAATGAATAAATATAAGCGCCGTATCTCCTTCGCCAACTTCTGAATAACTTATTATTACTGAATCTTTTGACTGAACAAAAGACCCTGGCGGCTTTACATTTATACTGGCACAACCAGTCAATC
>JALXCS010000228.1 GCA_026990815.1 Methylomonas sp.
CTGACTGATCAAAATCTAATGCATCAATTGCTATCTGTATTAATGGTTGTGCCATGTTATATGCTCCAATTCAATGTTGTTTTTGTTGGTTACTTAATTAATAATGCGGTGAGCACTCTAAAACAGAAAGCACACGAATGTCAATTTTCAAATACCTTTAATTTCACAAAATTGATGAATTTATTAATTACAACCAGGATAGAAAACTAAATCATGGATTCTTTAACCAATATCAAAGCCTTAATAATTGATATGGATGGTGTTTTATGGCATGGAAATCAGGCATTACCTGGTTTAGCTGAGTTTTTTCAGACCATCAGAGACAAACAATTGCCCTTTATTCTTGCTACCAATAATGCGCGTTTAACATCGGATGAATATATTGAAAAACTTAAAAATCTGGGAATATCGGTCTCCAGCAATGAAATTCTAACCTCAGGCATGGCGACAGCCTTTTATTTAGCCCAACATTACAACCCTGTTTCAACGAAAGTTTTTGTAATTGGTGAAAATGGGGCACGTCAACCCTTGATTGACCAAGGTTTTACCTTAACTGAAACTTACCCCTTTACAGGCAATAACAAGCCTCACGAACCTGCTGACCTTATCGTTTGCGGTCTGGACAAAAATCTTTCCTGGGAGAAATTATCTACCGCAACAATGGATATTCGCGCTGGGGCAAAATTAATCGGTACTAATGGCGATACAACTTTACCTAGCGAATTTGGACTGGTACTTGGTAATGGCGCTGTCCTAGCTGCTTTAACTGCAGCTACTAATACCAAGCCTACCATTATAGGAAAACCTGAACCCATTATGTATCAGCAAGCTATGACAATATTAGGATCAAAGCCGTCAGAAACTATTGCAATTGGTGACCGCCTGGATACTGACATTCTTGGTGCAGTAAGAACAAATATTCGCAGTATCATGGTCTTAACCGGAGTTTCTTCAAAACAAGATTTACCGCACATTGATTACAAACCCACCTGGATCATGTCTGATATTCGTGATATTACCCACATTTTAAAAAATAACTAATACAGGCTAACATGCCCCCAATAACCGACTACAAAGGAAGCCGCCATGAAAAAACTCATTAACAATATTGATACACTCATCGATGAAAGTTTATCTGGTTTCGCCAAAGCCCACTCTGATATTGTTGAACTCAACTCCCAGCCTCATTTTATCAGGCGTATTAATTCATCCAAGCCAGGTAAAGTTGCAATTATTTCAGGTGGCGGCTCAGGCCATGAACCTTTACATGCTGGTTTTGTAGGAACCGGGATGCTCGATGCAGCCTGTCCAGGACAAATATTTACCTCACCAACTCCTGACCAAATGATTGAGGCTGCCCAGGCAGTTGAAAATGATGGAGGAATCCTGTTCATTGTGAAAAATTATGCCGGCGATGTTATGAATTTTGAAATCGCTTCCGAAATGATTGATTACCCAAATGAAACTGTGTTAATCGACGATGATGTTTCTTTACCAAAAAATCATAGCACTGGCCGCCGAGGAGTTGCTGGAACATTAATAGTTGAAAAAATAGCTGGTGCGGCCGCAGAACACGGACTAGATCTGTCAGCTTGCAAAGCTCTGGGAGACCGGGTTAACGAAGTTACCGCTTCAATGGGGGTTGCTTTGAGCAGCTGTACGGTTCCGGCAATTGGTAAGCCAACATTTGAATTAGCCGAGGATGAAATTGAAATGGGCGTTGGCATCCATGGAGAAAGAGGACATGGGACCTTAAAAATGCGCACCGCCAATGAGATTATCACTCAAATTTGTGAAGCTATAAATAAAGACCTTAAACCTCAGAAAGGTCAACTCGCACTATTACATGTTAATGGTTTTGGCGCTACGCCACTTTTAGAACTGCACTTGGTTTATAATACTGCCGAGAAATACTGGCGTCAGAAAGGGGTTAATATTTCCCGCTCGCTTGTTGGAAATTTTACGACTTCACTGGATATGGCAGGATGCTCCATCACGTTAAGTTTGCTAGATGAAGAACTGATGAAATATTGGGATAACCCTGTACACACAGCTAATTTACGCTGGGGCTGTTAATCAAAAAAGGTATATATATGAATAGTAATGACCTACATTTTTTAAGGATCGATCACCATAGCGTTTTATCTGCTGACAAAGAAAAATCAATTTTCTTTTACCATAATATTCTGGGCCTGGAGATTGATTCAAACCGCCCTGAACTGGCTTATGACGGAGCATGGTTTAAACTTGGCAAACAAGCAATCCACTGTATCTGCCTCCCAAATCCTGATCCGGTTTTGGAAAGACCCAAACATGGAGGCCGCGACCGTCATGTTGCTTTAAAAATTTTAAACCTTCAGCCTCTTATGGATAAATTGGACGAAAACAATATTTTTTATAGTAAAAGCAAATCAGGTAGAAGCGCAATTTTTTTCAGAGATCCAGATGGAAATGCGATCGAAGTAATTGAAGAAGAAGAACAAAATAATTTATAAATTTCGACTAAATATTTACAGTATCTAGGTATTACTAGCTTTCACAATGTGATTCAATCGTATCTGCAGTGGTACAAATCATCAGTTGGGTCGTTTTTGCTCCTGCATCAATATGGCCCTTGGTACGCTCACCCAAGAAAGAAGCTCGACCTTTAGTAGCCACCATGTCACGTGTCGATTCCATGCCGGAAATAGCCGCTCTTTTTACATTTTCCAAAACTTCTGAAAGGGGCATGGATTGGGCCACTGATTCTTTTAAACTCTGAGAAACCGGGACCAAAACATCTACCATGGTTTTCTCACCCACCTCAACTCTACCTCTTTTTTTTACAGATTCAACACCTTGTGAAAATATCTCCGCAAAGGATTGAGGGTTGATTTGCTGGTTGCGCCCAAACTTGCTCATGGCAACAAATAAGGTCCCAAATAATGAACCTGAGGCCCCCCCAATTGTAGACATCAAAGTCATACCAATTTTTTGCCAAGCAGCGACCCAGTCCATTTGCGCCAGTTCTTGTTTCTGCTTTAACAGTGCATCCAAACCTCGCTGTAAGTTATAGATATGATCGCCATCGCCAATTGCTTGGTCAAGCTCAGTTATTTCATCTGCATTTTCATTAATAGTCGCCGCTATAGCATCAATCAATTCGGGTAGAATTTTTGGTGAAATAGACATTTTCACTCCTTGTTAATCTTAAGGCATTAAATTATGCCTAAATCAAAGTTTGATCGATATATTGAAATTTAACAGCAAGCCGTGTTAAAGCCACATCGTTTTTAATGTTTAATTTCTCATAAATTCGATATCGATAGGTGTTAATTGTTTTATCACTAATTCTGAGCATTTCAGACATCTCCTGAATTGATTTTCCCTGTAATATTAAAGCAACAACCTCTGTTTCTCGTTGCGATAACTTATCAAAAGGCGAACCACCTCCATTTAAAACAGAAGAAAAAGCTAGATTATTGGCTACATCCGTACAAAAATACCGTTTCCCACTATACACCTGCTGAATTGCATTAACCATTTCTTCAGCAGAAGAACTTTTCGAAATAAACCCAGGCACACCTAATTTCAATAATTGCTGCGGTACAGGCCCGTCCTTATGCACTGTTAAAGCTATCACTTTTACTTCGGGATGCTTTTGAATAATTCTACGACAAGCTTCTACCCCTCCAATTCCAGGCATATTGATGTCCATCAATACAACGTCAGGAGACTGTTTTTCAATCGTTTCTATTGCCTCCTCGCCACTACTGACAGTACCAACAACATTAATATTCGCAGAAGATGATAATAACGACTCAATCGCAGTTCTAACCAACTCCTGATCTTCAACTAATAAAGCATTAATCATAAGTATTAATTTTTTAAGAACTCTTTAAGAAAGGTTAAGCGTACCATAAACTCCAACACCAAAGCTATGTCTCCTTTTGATTTTTACCTTATCTTACCATTCATTTTATTTCTGCTAAGCTTTTGGTATACATCATGCCTAGAAAACAAAGCAATGATAAAAAATATTAACTATTCTACCGCATTAGGAATAATTTTAAGCTTATTTTTGGTCGCTTTTATTATTCTATTTGCTGCAAATGAACCCCGCTCATTTATCAACCCGACCGGATTAGCTATTGTCATAATGGGTTGTTTAGCTGCAGTTTTTCTCAGTTATCCTTTGCGCGATATAAAACGCAGCATCAAATCTGTTAAAGCAGTTTTGTTTTATGAAAGCCTAAACCCACAAAAAGACGCTGATGAGCTCATTGAAGTTGCAAAGATGTGGTTTCGTCGTGACACCCTGGCAATTGAAAATGCAATTGAAACTATTAATAACCCTTATTTAAAAACAGGATTTCAATTAATTATTGATAAAACTCCTGTCGATGATATTTTGGCGTTATTGAAGTGGCGCATATCCAGAGTTAAAGCCAAAGAAAAGTCAGAAGCGGATATTTTTCGAACCATGGCGCACTTTGCCCCAGCATTTGGCATGTTAGGGACACTGGTTGGCCTGATAAATATGCTCCAAGCACTTGATACACGAGACATTAGTCTCATCAGCTTTAACATGGCGGTCGCATTAATCACCACTTTTTACGGATTATTGTTTGCTAATTTGCTATTCAACCCAATTGCCTTAAAACTGGAACGGCGAACAGAACAACGCATCATGATTATGAGCATGGTTCTTGAAGGTATTTTCCTGATTAGTGAACGCCGCACTCCTGCTTACATTAGAGAAACGCTCAACTCCTTTATCGTTCACCACGAAAATGAACTTAAAACTCCCGAACCGCAACCGTTGAAAGAAAAATTTTCTTAGCTGTATTTTTTATTACCTAGATTCAACTCATAAGTGCAATTCATTTTAATGGAAATGGAAGGGCCAGCTGATGTATAGTTCAAGCTTTTTCAATCCGACCAAAGAATGAGGA
>JALXCS010000229.1:0-1117 GCA_026990815.1 Methylomonas sp.
TTCTTTTTTCAATAATTCCTGAAGCAATTTATTAGTAAATTGTTTAAAAGCGCTTTTTTCAACAACAGTGTCAAATTGTTCCACCAAAATATCTGATAATTCCGGAATATTGTCATAACTTTTAAGATATTTTGTTTCCCACTGAATAACAGCATCTTCCAGAACAAATTTAGCAGCGGGACCGAAATAATTAATCAATTCAGTTAAGATTTGTTCAAAAACATGATCAAGTGTTTGATCACCAGTTTCCCCGATTACAGATTTAATAATTCTGGTTTGTGATTGTTTATTGGCATTTAGTGATAAATAAGCCCTGATTTTGGCTGATGCAGCACGTATTCCCATATGAACCAGACTAAAATTTATTTTCTTATCCGTCAATAAAAGTGCTATGTGAAAATCATACATTAAGTAAGCAGCTAAATAGTTGTCTTCAACAGAAAAATAAATTTCATCATGGGCCTTATCAAGGGTTTGCAAACTGGAAAAAACCTCCTCAACTTTTTTTGCTGTCGCTAGCATATCGCCTTTATCCTCAGGGAAGGTAGAAAATATTCCATTGCTTTCATGATAGATGCAAGAATGATGGACTCCTTTTAATCGATCAATATTTTCTAGAACTTTTTCGATCATATGTTTTCTTTCTAACACCTATCTTTTTACTGTTTTGATTAAAAACACCCTTACTTATTAAAAAGCATAATCAAAGCCATTGGAGTTTATCTTCTATCTGCTGACTCAAAACCTGGATTGACTTATGTTGCTTTGAAATAATTCCGAGCGATTTTTCCTGCTCTAAAAATAGCATCAGATTATCATCGTCTGGCGACCGCAACATAATGCGATGGATGTTTCCTCTACCCAGATCTGTCGAAATATCTGATGCAATTCCAGTTAAAAATCTCAAGAACTCATTCATCTGCTCATCATCAATGGTTGAATGCAGTAATTCTTCCGTATCAAGCAAAGAAATCCCTCTGACACTTTCTATGCTAGCAATTTCGGTAAGTGCTTTTTTATCAATTTTCAGGGTTCTTTCTTGAGAAAGATCAGAAAAATTCTCCCGGCCTTCAAATTTAAGCTTATCCAGAAAACTGCGTACTGAAAATTTCCGCGA
>JALXCS010000229.1:1127-15783 GCA_026990815.1 Methylomonas sp.
TTTTCTGCGCATTGTTGTCAATGAATTCAATTGGCAAACTCACATTTTCATTTGCAATCCCGAGGAGTTTGTATAACAAACCAAGAACCTGTTCTCCTTTTCTTGCATCCACGGCGAACACTTCCGCTCTGATTTCCAGCTCATTTAACCAGTTTCGATAGGCTTCCACTGGTAATTCTATATTAACATCAGTATGTGTTATGCCTACAATCAGACGTGAACCACCGATAATTTTAGAGAAACGCTGGGTATAATATTTTAAGTCCCGGAATGGATAATTTCGGGTATTATCTAACAACAAAACGATGCCATGCGCTCCTTGAGAAAGGATATCCCACATAAAGTCAAAACGCTCTTGGCCAGGCGTGCCAAAAACATTGAGCGTATCACCATTTTCAAGCTGTACAACATCATGATCCATGGCTACAGTGGTGGTTTTTTTGCGCTGTTTGGTTACTAAATCCGAATCAGACACAACCGCATCAGTTAACACTGCATCTCTCCCAGTTAAAGAATTGACGGCTGTTGTTTTTCCGGAACCAACGGGGCCTGTAATAATAATTTTATAATTCATATCAATGACTTTGTGTCAGCGTCACAGAGCAAAATAACTTAGCATATTTATAAAATATATGATGTAAGTAAATACTTTCAAAAATTTTTTTCTTTGTTTAATGCCAACCACTGAATCGCAATTATCGGGATTGCTGATTCAATTTCCCCTTTTTCAATCATCTGATAAGCCTGTTCAAATTTAACTGAAAACACCCGAATATCTTCGTGTTCTGATTTCAGCCCATAAATACCTCCAGCACTAGCAGCATCAACAATTCCACAGAACAATGTTATTCGTTCTGCAGAACCGCCGGGGGTTGTATAAAATTCATTGATTTTTATCAGCTTTTTTATCTTGCAATTAGCCTCTTCTTGCGCCTCTCTCAGTGCAACATTCTCTGCGGTTTCACTCGATTCAATGGCTCCTGCAACAATTTCCATTAACCAGGCTCGTTCAAGCCGTTCCATTGCTCCCATGCGAAACTGTTCGACCAGAACGACCTCGTCTCTATCCGGATCATATAAAAGTACAGCAACACATTGCCCCCGGTGAAATAGCTCCCGTGTTAACACGGGACTCCAACCGCCATCAAATAAAGTATGTCTCAAACGGATTTTTTCCATACTGAAAAAACCCTGGTAGACGGATTCTCTACTAATTATTTCAACTTTTTTGTCCATTAATGCTCCAAATAACTGATTCTATAAATAACCCCTGCGTAATCATCTGAAACCAGCAGACTACCATCAGGCAATTCTAGAAAGTCAACGGGACGCCCTATGACTTGATCATTTTTTTCAAGCCAACCTTCAGCAAATACACTTTCAGAAACCACTTTACCGTTTTTAAATTTCAATAATACAATGCGGTAACCATGAGGCGTTGATCGATTCCAAGATCCATGTTGAGCAACAAATAATTGCCGGTGATATTTTTTGGGGAATTGAGAGCCATGATAAAAATGCATGCCTAAAGGCGCCATATGCGCCTTAAATTTCCATTCGGGCTTAACAAATTGTGGACATTTTTTGAACTTTCCAAATTCCGGATCAGCGATATCACCACCGTGGCAGTAAGGATAACCAAAATGCTGACCTTTTTGTGTCCATTTGTTTAATTCATCAGGGGGCACATCATCACCTAAATTATCCCGACCATTTTCAGTAAAGAATAAAAAATGTGTTTTTGGTTGCCAATCAAATCCGACGGTATTACGTATACCGCGCGCCAATACTTCCAATTTTTTGCCATCAGCGGTTAAGCGCACCAAAGAGGAAAAAATTTCTTCATCTGGTACACAAATATTACATGGGGCGCCTATAGCAGTATAAAGACGATGATCAGGCCCGAATTTGAGATATTTCCAGCCATGATGAGTTTTATCAGGAAATTGATCGTAAATTACGACTGGTTCTGGAGGATTTTTCAGGTTTTTCTCAATATTATCAAAGCGAATGATACGATTTATTTCAGCAACATATAAACTGCCATTTCGATACGCAACACCATTTGGCGAAAACAGCCCCGTAGCAACTATATAACGATCATCGGCTGTTCCATCCTTGTTTTTATCTGGCAGCGCATAAACATCACCCTTTTTTCTTGTGCCAACAAAAACTGTTCCGTTTTTTCCTAACGCCATACTCCTGGCATCAGGAACATTATTAGCAAAAATACTGATTTCAAAACCTGCTGGCAACTTGATTTTACTTTGGATTTGTTTTGTTTGAAAAGCTTTTAATGATGAACAAAACAACAAAAGAAAAATGCAAACCAGCTTTAGAAAGTCATTGAATCGTTTTGCGTTGAACATGATAATACCTCGTTGGAAATTACTTTAATTCTCTGGGCAATTGAAATCAGAGCTTATAGACACCATAATACAGATAATACTTTTTAGGGAGAAATTATCAATGCTTAGAATTTTACTTTTTCTGGGAACAAATATCGCCATCATGGTCATCATAACCATTCTGTTTAATATTCTTGGCCTAAGTGGTATTCTTGATGCACAAGGTGTAAACCTGAACTTGAACGCTTTACTGGTCATGTCGGCAGTAATCGGCATGAGCGGCTCCTTTGTTTCATTACTAATATCCAAATGGATGGCCAAACGCTCAATGGGCGTGCAAATTATTGAGCATCCTACCAACCAAACCGAGCAATGGCTGGTTAATACAGTCGCCCGACTAGCCAAACAAGCGGGAATTGGTATGCCCGAAGTTGGCATCTTCAATATGCCCGATCCGAATGCTTTCGCTACAGGCATGAACCGTAATAATGCACTGGTTGCCGTCAGCACGGGGCTTTTACAGGCTATGGGAGAAGATGAGGTTGAAGCAGTATTAGGCCATGAAATCAGTCACGTTGCCAATGGCGATATGATTACCCTCAGTTTGATGCAGGGCGTGGTAAACACTTTTGTTTACTTTTTTGCCTCGATTATCGGATACATCGTTGACCGGGTTTTGCTAAAAAACGAAGAAGGTCTGGGAATAGGCTATTACATCACCCAGATGATTGCACAAATTGCCTTGTCTTTCCTCGCTACCATGCTTGTAATGTGGTTCTCACGTTACCGTGAGTTCAAGGCCGACAAAGGCGGGGCCGAATTGGCAGGACGGCAAAAAATGATTAATGCCCTGAAAGCTCTGCGTAGAGGGCAACCTGAAGATCTGCCAGGTGAATTTGCTGCATTTGGTATCAACGGTGGATTACGTGGCCTATTCAGCAGTCATCCACCCATTGAAGAACGTATCGCAGCATTGCAAGGACAGCAACGCTAATCTGTAAATAGTTTTTTTGAACAGAATCTACAAGCCACACAGGGATGTGCTGCTTGAACAGTTCTAGCCAATGCCCAAAAATTACTTCATCAGATTTTCGTTAAAACTAACAGTCGATCAATATTTACGTGTTTATCAAGGAACTGTAAAACGTATTTCAGTTATCGCTGAAAATTCACAACGAATTGAATTTCCTGCACAAAATATACGAAAATTTCTAACTCATGACGGAATTTACGGCTTGTTTGAAATGGAACTAAGCTGCGAAAACAAATTTGTCGCCATCAGGAAAATTCGTTAGCCGTATCCAGATCTACATTTTCTGTACCGTTCAGAATCAAAAAATGCTTGCCTTTAGCTCTGGAAATCAGCGTCACACCAGATTGTTGCGCCATTTGCAGCCCCATTTGCGTCGCCCCTGATCGAGAAAGCAAAACCGGAATACTCATCTGAGTGACTTTAATCACCATTTCTGAAGTTAATCTACCGGTTGTATAGAAAATCTTGTCAGCACCTGAAATGTCATTAAGCCACATATATCCGGCAATAGCATCAACAGCATTATGACGGCCAACATCCTCAACAAAAAAATCAATTTGCCTGCCACTGCATAAAGCGCAACCATGTACAGCGCCCGCTTTCTTATAAACTTGATTATGCATTTTAAGCGAATCTAATAACGCGTAGATTGTAGACTGTTTGATAGATATTTCCGGTACCCGGATTTTTTGTAATTTTTCCATCAATCGTCCAAAAACAGTCCCTTGCCCACAACCTGTCGTTACTGTTCTCTGCGCCAGTTGCTCAGAAAAATCAGCTTGTACCTCGTGCATAACAACAGCAACAGCCTCAGTTTCCCAATCCACCTGCACCACTTTAATTGCGGCAAGATCTTCAATGAACCCCTGGTTTTTCAAATAACCCAAAGTTAAAAGTTCCGGATGAGCTCCAACTGTCATCAGAGTCACAATTTCCTGTTTATCGACATAAATCGTCAATGCCCTTTCACCGACCAACTCAATATTTCTTGGGTTACCTAGCTCATCAATGGCAATAATTGGTTTCGAGTAACTTAAACCGGCATCTGATAAAACCGGCTGTTGTTTTTCATTCATTTTTAATCTGCTGCAAGGATTGTAATTCTTCCAAAGTATTAATATTGACAAAAATGTCAGGGGTATCACTAAAATCAACTTCAATAATTTTGTGTAATACTAACCATTTATCAATTTTTCGCTCGCCAGCTGCTAAAAATTGCTTTAGGCTTGTACTTAAATCAGCCGACAATGCAAGAAATACGGGATGCATCCGTTTACCATCAAAAGCAACAGTTATATCAGCATCGGTATTTTTTTTCATTGTTAATAATTTTTCCAGGTGTGAAGATTTAATAAAAGGGCAATCGCAAGGCATAACTAATAGAACTTCAGTTTGACATTTTTCCAATGCGGTCAAAACACCGGCCAGAGGCCCATCAAAAGTATTGGTTTGATCTGTAATTACCGGGTAACCAAAATGTTGATATTGGTCAAGATTGCGATTGGCATTAATAAAAACCTGTTTTGCCAGAGGTCGAATCGATGCAATCGCATATTGAATTAAAGGTTTTCCACGAAACTCAATTAGACCTTTATCCTGACCATTCATCCTTCTTGCTAATCCGCCAGCGAGAATTACGCCGGTTACTTTTGTTTGCTGGTGCATAGTGATAAGCTAAAGTTCAAATTTTTTAATGTAAATCCACATGACCCATCGATTGATTATACTCGTAATCTTGATAGTGCTAGCTAGTTGCACAAATCAAACGAAAATGGAAGTTACCCGATATTATCAGGCGCAAACCAATAAACCTTATGATGATGTGCTTCAGGAACTTGAAATTGCAATCAGTGAGCATAATTTCCGAATTACCGGCCACAGCCGTGTCGGAAAAGTCATTCGCAAACGTGGAACCAAAAGCTTTCCTGAGTATGATACCATCCAGTTCTGTAATCTGACGCATGCTAGAGAAATGCTGGAAATATCTCCCCATGCTATTCGACACATGCCATGTAATGTTGTCACTTACCAATACGACGGCAAAACTATTGTAAAAATTCGACTGTTACCAAATGACCCTGACAATCCCAAACTTGATCGGTTTTACGATAAAATGAACAAGGAATTACAAGCAATCGTTGATTTTGCTGTTGAAGAATAAAATCATGACAAATCTTGCGGAAAAACCAGCCAGTTATCAGGATATTCTTGACTTGCCTGAAAACATGGTTGGGGAAATTATTAATGGACACCTTGAGACACATCCTCGACCAGCCCCCAAACATGCACTTGCAGCTTCCTCTATGGGTGACGAACCGATTTCCCCCTTTTCAAAAAGGCAAAGGAGGCCTGGCGGCTGGTGGATTCTCGATGAACCAGAATGTCATTTAGATGGTCACATTCTGGTACCTGATATTGCCGGATAGCAAAAACAAAAAATGCCCTCATTACCTGAAACTGCCTGGTTTGAAATTGCACCTGACTGGGTTTGCGAAATTCTTTCATCAGAAACAATGCGCCTGGATAGAATTATCAAAATGCCGATTTACGCCAAATTAGCAATTCAACATTTGTGGCTTATTGATCCTAACCTGCAAACATTAAAAGCTCATGCCTTACAAGAATCAAATTGGTCATTAATTGCTACTTTTGCTGATAATGATGAAATTTCCATTGCTCCATTTGCCGAGCATTCTTTTTCACTTTCTGTTTTATGGGAATAAACTTTAATGAGAACAACAAGCGTTATATTTACTGGGCTGCTAATTGGAACTTTAGCCAGTTGCTCAACGATTCAAATATCAAAGACTGAGACAACGACTCCCGAACAAACCGTTACCTTTATCAACGAATATCCAACTCAGGAAAGGGTCGAATACGTTCTTAATTGCATAGCCAAACATGGTGGGTTAACATTTGTTACAAAATACGCATGCAGCTGCAAAATAGACAAACTTGCAGAAAAACTAAGCTATAAGGAATATGAAGAAGCACGCACTTTCACTTTCATGCGTAGTACCCCTGGCGAGAAAGGAGGTGTCTTTCGGGATCCTTCTCAAGCAAAAGATTTACGAACCCGCCTGAAAGAAGCTGAAAAACGCGCAGAAAAATTATGTTTTGTAAAATAATCTCTTTGGTTTTTACAAACAGAAAAATCATGCCTTTTCAGATCAGCACCTTGAAAGGGTATGATTTCTTGAATGTTCCTAAGCAGCGCTTGCAATACTTGAGGCTTCAATCATCTGCTTAATCTTGCCATGATTTTCATCGGAAATTTCTAAAAAAACAAGACCAATTTGACAAGTATTTTTGGTAATACGCCTTGAAAAATTCACATGACAACGAGCAACAACCAAATTTACCTGATTTGCGGATCTTGCGAAATCAATCCTCAAATCAAGTTCCAAAGGCCTGCCATTATGGATAAAACACCCGCCAGGCGTAATTAAATTCCTTTCCGCAGTACTGCATTGTATCGTTAACCCCTCAGTAGAAATTTCCAAACCGGTCACTTTTAAGCTAATACCTTCATCACTGGTAACAACTGCCGGAAATTTCATGGCAACTTTTGGGTAAAATTTTTTTCTCATTATTTTTTCTCCGAATAAAAAAGCCCCTTTTAAAAAAATAGACCAAAAAAAAATTTTTACCAACAAACCAAATGCTTAAAATAGTATCCTAAACCAGTATTGATAAAGGCTATTCTAATAAAAAGTACCATTAGCCTCCAGTCCAGGTAATAAAGTAGATCAGATAATCCGTTCTCCTCTGGCCAGCTTTGGCAAATTTCCATCCAATCCCATCGCCATCCTCATAATTTTATTTTTAGCAGGCTTTATTCTTTCAGCCAGCCCTAAACCTAAATTGCGGAAAAATTTCAACGGCAAAATTTGATTACTGAATACTCGATAAAATGCATCCATAACCGTCATCATTTTCAAATTTTCAAAGCGGCGCATTTTTTCATAGTGCTTGAGTACACTTAAATCAGAAATATCCTGGCCTTTTTGATTTGCTTCGAGTAACACCTGCGCAAGTGCAGCGGCATCCAACAAGCCAATATTGACTCCTTGCCCGGCAAGAGGATTAATCATGTGTGCCGCATCGCCAACCAAAGCAACGCCGGATTTAACGTACTCCTGAGCATGCTGCCTTTTTAGTGGAAAACTGGCCATTCCCAAAATATTCTTAATCTGGCCCAAACATTCGGGAAAGGTATTCTCAAGTTCAGTTTTAAGCTGTTCTTTATCGAGTTTTTTCAAACGCCTGACTTCATCTGGCGTGTTGTACCAGACAATCGATCCGTAATGGCCTGTTAATGGCAGAAATGCTTGCGGTCCAGTAGGAACAAATCGCTGCCAGGTAATATCCTGTTGTGGATAATCCGTTTCTACATAGATCACCAATGCATGTTGTTGATAATCCCAACTGGTAACCCCCAGCCCCACTGTCTGGCGAACTTTGGACTGGCCTCCGTCCGCCGCAACTAGCAATTTTGCTGTTAACTGCCGTCCATCAGATAATTCAATTTCTGATGATTGCCCGGAATAATCTATCGTTTTAATACTTGCAGGACATAATAATTCAACATTGGAAAAATTTTGCAGTTGTTCAAGTAAAGCAAGCTGCGTCACCCGATTTTCTACAATATAACCCAATTCATTCTGTTTGATCTCTGCACTGGAAAATTCTGTATCGCCTGCCGTTTCCCAAACACGCATTCGTCTAAAGGGACAAAATCTACGTTTTACAACCCCTTCCCAAGCTCCCACTGCCTGCAAAATATTTTTTGATGCAATACTGAGTGCTGAAACTCTTAAATCATGGGGCTGATCAGCAGAAAAAGCTTCTGGCATATGCTGCTCAATTACCGCAACTTTCAACGAACTCCCACCCAAACCACAAGCTACGGCCGCTCCCACCATGCCGCCTCCAACAATGACAACATCAAAATTCTGTTTCATAAGCAAATAATGAATCAATAAAATTACCGGATACTATAGGCTTCTCCAGTACATTGTTCAAAGGAAAGTTATTTTTTAATGCCCAATATGAAAACGATAAAAGAATGAACTGTCTTTACTCATAACTGATCAAAACCAATTTAGGAACATGAATGAATGAATTAACTTCAACAACTGGCGCAGAATTATTATTCGCACTCCAGGCACACAAAGCAGGCGCATAGTAGACTATGTAACTTTTTGTGTAACGTGGAATGCGGATAAAAAGACAACTCGTTTGTTGAAGTTATTTCGTGAACGTTCCTGAACGTTACTTCAGTTAATCTTGCTTTATTTCGTTCATTTTCTCTATAATGGCCCGGCTTTATGGGGAAAAATCTACAAATTGGATAAATTAATGCTCCATTCAATGTAGAGTGGTGATTCCGTCCAAATACCTCTAATAAAAAACAAGTACTTATTTTGATATTTTAGGGTTTAATCGATGAAATAATTTTAACTCTTTCATTGTTAATAAAAATTCATTTCATTTGAAATTTGCGACAAGAACAGTATTAAAATACTGGCTGATAACTCAAAATAATCTAACCGGATCACGAACACCCCCAACAAAATAACTTAGGTTGGTGAAATTATGTCCAGAAAAACATACGAAATGCCGGAAAAACAAGGCCTTTACGACCCTGAAAACGAAAAAGACAGCTGTGGCGTTGGTTTTATCGCCCATATTAAAGGCCAACGTTCACATAAAATAGTTCAGGATGCTGGTGTTGCTTTAGAAGCCATGACCCACAGGGGTGCTTGTGGCTGTGAGCCGAATACAGGAGATGGCTCTGGAATTTTGACAGCATTACCCTTGAAATTTCTTGAGCGTATTGCAAAAAAAGAATTTGATGTGGACTTACCCCCAGCCAGTCAGTTTGCCGCCGGTTTGATCTTTCTTCCCCAAGTTGAAAAACAGCGAAATCAGTGTAAACAGACTGTTGAAAAATTTATCGTTGCCCAGGGTCAGCAGCTGATTGGATGGCGCAAAGTTCCCGTTGATCCGGATGGCGCAGATATCGGCCCTTCCGCACGTGCTACAGAACCCGTTATAGAACAACTCTTTATTGCCGCTGCTGATGGATATGAAGGGGATGCTTTTGAAAGACAGCTGTATTTAATCCGCAAACAGGCTTCCAAAGAAATTCGCAATGATTCTTCACTTGAACAAGGCAAAATGTTCTATGTTTGCAGCTTATCAAGTAAAGTGATTATTTATAAAGGCCAACTTATGCCAGAGCAGGTATTTAAATACTTTCCTGATCTGCACGAAACTGATTTTACCTCGCATCTGGCAATGGTACATTCACGCTTTAGTACCAATACCTTCCCTTCCTGGGATCGAGCCCAGCCAAACCGGTTTATGAGTCACAATGGCGAAATCAATACCTTGCGTGGTAACAAAAACTGGATGCGCGCCCGCGAAGGTGTCGCTAAAAGTGATCTTTTCAGTGATGATTTAAGCAAAGTATTTCCGGTTGTAGAACCTGATTGTTCAGATTCTGGCACTTTCGATAATGTTCTTGAATTTTTGTTAATGACAGGACGAACCTTGCAGGAAGCCGTCATGATGATGGTTCCGGAAGCCTGGCAAAATCATGAAACCATGCCGGAAACCAAACGCGCTTTCTATGAGTTCAACTCAACTTTGATGGAACCTTGGGACGGCCCTGCTTCCATTGTTTTTACCGATGGCAAATACATCGGTTCAGTTCTCGATCGAAATGGTTTACGGCCAAGCCGCTATTACTTGACTCATGACGATCATGTGATCATGGCTTCTGAAGTCGGCGTGGTCAATGTTGATCCTGCCAACGTGAAGTACAAAGGCCGATTGCAACCTGGCCGAATGTTTCTGGTTGATTTTGAACAAGGGCGTTTGATTCCTGATGAAGAACTCAAGAGCGAGTTTTCCACCCGTCGGCCTTATGGCGAATGGCTGAAAAATCAACGTATCCACATCAATGAGCTGCAGCCAAAGAAGGAACCTCATGGCTTCAATCCTGAAACCTTGCTGCCACGCATGCAAGCATTTGGTTTCACGACAGAAACCATGCAATTTATGTTATTACCGATGATCCGTGAAAAACGTGATCCATTGGGTTCCATGGGTAATGATTCAGCTTTAGCCTGTTTATCCGACCAACCCCGCATGCTGTACGACTATTTCAAACAGTTATTTGCGCAAGTGACCAATCCTTCGATCGACTCGATTCGTGAAGAAATTATTATGTCACTGGAATGCTACATCGGGCCGGAAGGCAATGTTGTTACGACAACGGAAAATCATTGTCATCGTTTGCAGATCGAGCACCCTATTCTGTCCAATGAACAATTAGCCGCCATTAAACACATGGACCATCGCGGCTGGAAAACCCAAACAATTGATATTTCCTGGCCAAAATCAGAAGGCAACGATGGCTTGCTTAAGGCTTTGGATCGAATTTGTCATGAGGCCGAACAAGCCATAGCAGACGGCTATCAATTGGTCATCCTGTCTGATCGCAATATGAGTAATGACCGGATTGCATTGCCGACACTGTTAGCCACCGGCGCTGTTCATCACCATCTTGTCAGACAATTCAAACGCACCCGAATCGGGATTGTTCTGGAAACAGGAGAAGCCCGCGAAGTACATCATCACTGCCTGCTCATCGGCTATGGCGCTGATGCGATTAATCCTTATCTGGCCTTTGAAGCCTTATGGCAGGCACGCAGAGAAGGTTTGCTTCCGGGTGATTTGGCCAATGATTCTGAAGTTGTTGCCACTTATCGTAAAGCAGTAGCCAAAGGTATGCTGAAAGTCATGGCGAAAATGGGCATATCCACTTTGCAAAGCTACAAAGGCGCACAGATTTTTGAGGCCGTTGGTTTACGCGATGAAGTCATCGAACGCTGTTTTGCCGGCACCGCCAGCCGTATCCAGGGTGTCGACTTTGATGTTTTGGCAACAGAATGCATCCGCCGCCATGATATTGGTTTCCCTGAAGATATCAATGATGGCCAGGATAATTTACCCAATTATGGAGAATTCCACTGGCGCGCCAAAGGCGAGCGGCACATGTGGGACCCTGCCGCGATTGCCAACATTCAAATAGCCACGCGCACCAATAATTATGGGACGTACAAGCAGTTTGCGGATCATATGAATAATGATGCCAAAACGCGATGTTCCATCAAGGGCTTGCTGACGTTCAAAACTGATCGACAAGCTATTCCAATCGAAGAAGTCGAGCCTGCGGCAGAAATTGTTAAACGCTTTTGTACCGGTGCCATGAGCTTTGGCTCGATTTCCGCCGAAGCCCATGAATCACTAGCGATAGCCATGAATCGCCTGGGCGGTAAAAGTAATACCGGCGAAGGCGGTGAAGATCCGGAACGCTGGACTCCAATGCCGAATGGCGACAGTAAACGCTCGGCCATCAAACAAATTGCTTCTGGACGATTCGGCGTGACCAGCTGGTACCTGAGCAATGCGGATGAATTACAAATCAAAATCTCTCAAGGAGCAAAACCCGGTGAAGGCGGTGAATTACCTGGCTCTAAAGTGGACAGCTATATCGCCAGATTACGTCATTCGACACCGGGTGTTGGCTTAATCAGCCCACCACCACATCATGATATTTATTCCATTGAAGATTTGGCCCAATTGATTTATGACCTTAAAAACTCCAATCCCGAGGCACGAATCAGCGTCAAACTGGTTTCGGAGGTAGGCGTTGGAACCGTTGCCAGCGGCGTAGCCAAAGCCCATGCCGACCACATCCTGATTTCCGGTGACGGCGGCGGTACCGGCGCCTCACCATTAACCAGTATCAAACATGCCGGTTTGCCTTGGGAACTGGGGATTGCTGAAACTCATCAAACCCTGGTCATGAACGACCTTCGTTCCCGCGTCACTTTACAAACCGATGGCGGTCTGAAAACCGGCCGTGATGTTGTCATTGCCGCCTTATTAGGCGCCGAGGAATTCGGTTTTAGTACCGCACCTCTCATAACGCTGGGTTGTATCATGATGCGCAAATGCCATCTGAATACCTGCCCTGTTGGTATCGCCACCCAGGACAAGGATTTGCGCAAAAAATTCATGGGCGACCCGGAATATGTCGTTAACTACTTGATCATGGTTGCTGAAGAAGCGCGCGAGATTATGGCGCAGTTAGGTTTCCGATGCATCAACGAAATGATTGGCCATGTTGAAGTTCTTGAAACCAATGCGGCTATTCAGCACTGGAAAGCAGACGGTCTGGACCTGACTGCATTGCTCACCCCCACACCGAAACCGCATGACAAGGTTGAAGTCTATAAAACCATGGAACAGGACCACGGTCTTGAGCATGTACTTGACAGACAACTGGTTGAAAAAGCCAAAGATGCCCTGGAAAACGGTAATAAAGTCAAATTTGAAATGCCAATCATTAACACCGACCGCGCCGTTGGCACTATTTTAAGCCATACCTTGGTTAAAAAATGGGGTGGACAAATGTTACCTGATGATACTATCCATATCAAATTTAACGGCTCTGCCGGTCAAAGTTTTGGCGCCTTTTTATCCCGCGGCATCACCATGGAAATTGAAGGCGATGCCAACGATTATGTTGGAAAAGGTTTGTCCGGTGGAAAAATCCTGATATATCCTCCTAAACAAAGTACGTTTGCCGCTGAAGATAACATTATTGTCGGTAATGTCGTGCTTTATGGCGCAACATCCGGATTGGCATTTTTCCGCGGTCGGGCTGCTGAACGGTTTTGCGTTCGTAATTCAGGCGCTCATACTGTCATTGAAGGGGTTGGCGATCATGCCTGTGAATACATGACCGGTGGCCGTGTTGTCATTTTGGGACCCACCGGAAGAAATTTCGCCGCGGGAATGAGTGGCGGCATCGCCTATATATGGGATGTCAACAATGAGTTCTCCAAGAATTGTAATCCCGGCATGGTTGAACTGGAAGAACTTGAGCATGAACATGATATTGATGAGTTAAATGGACTCATTAATCTGCATCTCAAATATACCAACTCCCCTATCGCAAAAATTATTCTGGACAATTGGGAAGAAAACATCAAACACTTTGTTAAAGTGATGCCAATTGATTATAAACGAGTACTTGCAGAACGAGCTCAGCATGATGAAGAACAAGAAGCTCCTTTACATGGAGTCATGACCGATGGGTAAACCAACAGGATTCAAAGAATACCCTCGTGAAACTGTCCCCTACCGCGATCCCATGTTGCGAATCGGGGATTTTTATGAGATCTACACCGACCCCCTGGAACAACATTTGCGAACTCAAGGAGCGCGTTGCATGGATTGCGGTGTCCCTTTTTGTCAATCAGATACGGGTTGTCCAGTTGATAACCTGATTCCGGAATGGAATGATCTGGTCTATAACGGTCGCTGGAAAGATGCATTAAAACGCCTGCATAAAACCAATAATTTTCCTGAATTTACTGGTCGCGTATGCCCTGCCCCTTGTGAGGGATCATGCGTCCTGGGATTGACAGAACCACAAGTCACAATAAAAAATATTGAAAACGCCATCATTGACCGTGGTTTTGAAGAAGGCTGGGTCCAGCCCACAAAACCCGCCGTAGAAACCGGAAAATCCGTTGCTATCATCGGCTCTGGTCCGGCTGGAATCGCGGCGGCGCAACAATTACGCCGCGCCGGACACAAGGTATCCGTATATGAACGGGCTGATCGCATTGGAGGTTTGTTAATGTACGGCATTCCCAATATGAAGCTTGACAAAGAAATTGTTGAGCGCCGTATCAATCAATTACGCGAAGAAGGCGTCGAGTTTTTTACCAACACCCATATTGGCGCCAAAGCTGATTTCCCAGAAGGCCATATTAACCGTATTATGGCCGATGCAAATCACCAGATAAACTTCATCAGCCCCAAAGACTTAATGCAACAATATGATGCTGTCCTGTGGGCAACTGGCGCTACCAAACCACGTGACTTGCCCATTCCTGGAAGGGAGTTAAAAGGTATTTATTTTGCGATGGATTTTTTGACTCGCAATACCAAAAGCCTGCTTGACAGCAAACTGAAAAATGGACAATTCATTAACGCCAAAGATAAAAATGTTATTGTCATTGGCGGCGGAGATACCGGTAATGATTGCATTGGCACAGCTTTAAGGCATGGCTGCCGAAGTGTCGTCAATTTTGAATTGTTGCCAAAACCGCCAAAACAAAGAGCACCTGACAACCCCTGGCCGGAGTGGCCAAAAATTTTTCGGGTTGACTATGGCCATGAAGAA
>JALXCS010000230.1 GCA_026990815.1 Methylomonas sp.
GACCACCCCACAAGTTAATTTTTAACATTCCGAATATTAAAGTTATAGTTCCAATAGGTTATTGGCAATTTCAATGATCTGATTTTCATCAATATCTTTGATAGAAAAATCATTTTTGTCTAATTTATATGGATTTATCTTAGATGGAGACTTGATAACACGGTTGATCTCTGTTTCATAAACCCGGCTAACAGGCGTCGGGCCAAAAATGGTGATGGAAGGTCTGTTCAATGCCCAAGCCATATGTGTTGGCCCGGTATCATTGCCGATAACCAAATCGGATTTGGCAATCGCTGCCTTTAACGAATTCAAGTCCATTTTTGGCATTGCTTTGATATTTTCCGCACGATTTTCTAGCCATTTAGCAACTGCTTGCTCTTGCTCGCTACCCCAAACTGCAAGACAATTTATCGGTAAATTTTTTGCTATTTTTAAAAATTTTTGCTTTGGGTAATTTTTACTTTCCCAGCTTGATCCAACAACAAAAATAACGTTTTTTTTATTAGCTCTAAAATACTCATAAATCTCAGCGCTTTCATTTTTATAAAATAAAAATGGCGTTTTAGCAAAAAGTTGTTCAGGTGAAATTTCAAAACCTAGCGGCCTGGATAAAATATAACTATTTCTGTCTATAGTATTTTTTTCATAACTGCAGGCTATTTTTTGGTCATAAAAAAATGCAGCAAAACTTTCACGAGAAGAAGCGCTATCAAAACCAAACACCTTTCCACCAAGCAGTTTGCCAACCACTGAAGACTTAATTAAACTTTGGGCATCGATAACCAGATCATAGTGATTGTTTGCGTAACTTTTTATCTTCAAATATTCATTAAAAATTTTCAGTTTGTTCAGCTTTATACTTTGTAAATTGACCGTTAATATGCGACTAAGATCTGAATTATGGCGCAAAATTTCCGAAAATTTTTCTTCAACAATCCAGTCAATTTCAATGCCCGGGTTTGACTGCCTGATAAATTGTAATCCAACCATTGCGTGAATAATATCGCCCAAGGCTGAAAGCTTGACTATCGCAATACGCATTTGACCAGGCTACTCCATCACCGACAAAACTTGTTTGGCCGTTATCCGGGTCAAACAATGATAATGTCCATAAACACATTCTCTTGCAAAACATGGAGAACAAGACATGTGCAAATTAATCACCACTGCTTTCTCATTTAATGGCGGGGTGAATTTCGGATCGCTGGAACCATAGACAGCTACCACTTTTTTATCCAAAGCTGCAGCCACATGCATTAATCCCGAATCATTACTGACAACCACTTTAGCCAGCGACATTAAATCAATCACTTCCGCCATCGTTGTCAAACCGCTAAAATCACAGCACTGATTTCCGGTTTTCTGATTGATTTCCGCTGTTATAATTTTGTCCTTTTCAGAACCCAATAACCACACCTGCCAGCCATCAGCAATTTTTTGCTCAGCAACTTCGGCATAATGACTTGATGGCCAGCGTTTAGCTGGACCATATTCAGCCCCAGGACAGAGTGCCAAAATCTTTTTATCAATCGCTACACGAAATTTTTTTGCTGTTTCCTCAACGGTTTTATTATTTATTTTAAGAACTGGCGGTATATATTTAGGAGGCAGATCCTGCGTCTCCCCATCAGCCAAGGCCACAAAACGCTGAACAGTCATCGTCAAGACCGATTTATTCAGCTTCCTGGCATCATTTAATAACCCCCAGCGCATCTCGCCAATGTAACCTGTTCGACGCGGGATTTTGGCAAAAAATGGAATCAGCGCCGATTTCCAGGAATTTGGAAGCACAATAGCCTGAGCATATCCTGAAGATCTTAGTTTTTTACCTAACTTATATCGGTCGACCAAACCAAATTGCCCCCGGCCTACCGGCATGGCAATGCTCCCGGTCACCTCCGGCATTCGCTCTAATAAAGAAAACGTCCAGGAAGGCGCGAGCACATCAATTTGGCAGTCAGGATTATTTTTTTTTAAGGCGATAAACAGGCTTTGCGCCATCACCATATCGCCTACCCAAGATGGACCTACAACCAGAATTTTTTCAGGTTGACTCAAAATTTACGCCACGTAACTTAACCACTCCTCATGATCTTCACGGCGACCATGAACATAATCAAAATAGAGTGACTGTAACTTTTCAGTGATTGGCCCCCGCGTGCCATGACCAATTGCCCGGTCATCCAGTTCCCTGATCGGTGTCACTTCAGCAGCAGAACCCGTAAAAAACGCCTCATCCGCCACATAAATTTCGTCACGGGTTATTCGTTTTTCAATAACCTCGTAACCGCATTTCTGAGCAATTGCGATTAATGTATCACGCGTAATTCCTTCAAGTGCGGAAGTCGTTTCCGGCGTATAAATTTTGCCATTTCTGACAATAAACAAATTTTCGCCGCTGCCCTCAGCCGCATAACCTTCATGGTCCAGCAACAATGCCTCATCATAACCCGTCGAAATAGCCTCTTGAAGCGCCAGAATGGAATTTAAATAATTTCCGTTTGCTTTAGCCTTGCACATGGTGCTGTTAACATGATTTCGGGTATAAGATGAAGTTCTGATGCGAATGCCCTTTTCCAGATTTTCAGCACCTAAATATGCCCCCCATTCCCAGGCAGCAACCATGGTATGTACCTTCAAGTTATCTGCTCGAATTCCCATACCTTCCGAGCCATAAAAACACATGGTTCTGATGTATGCATTATCCAGCTTGTTTCTACAAATCGCTTGTTTTTGAACTTGATTCAGTTCATCTTTGGAAAACTCAATGCGCATGTTCAATATATGGGCAGAACGAAACAACCTGTCGGTATGCTCAACCAATTTAAAAATGGCCGTCCCTTTTTTTGCATGATATGCACGTAAACCTTCAAATACACCTGCGCCATAATGAAAAGTATGCGTTAAAACATGGACCTTGGCCTCCCGCCATTCAACCCATTCACCATCTAACCATATAAAACCATCACGATCATCCATCGACATTTATTTTCCTCCAGGATTTTTCACTCAAGCACCAGTTACTCCATTACCTCATGCCAAATTCGTTTAACTTTTTCTCGAAGACCACAATATTTATGCGCCTCCACCTGTGCTTTTCTACCTTGCAAAATCTCTCTATGACCTCGATCCCTAAAAGTACAATAAGCCTCTTTCAAAATACTTGATGCTTGCTCGGAAATGAATCCTTGCTTAGCTAATTCCTCAAGTAAGTGTACATTGTCAGTATAGGCCAAAAGCTTGGGATTTTTAGAAGCTAAAGCCAATACTCCGAATTGTACTATAAACTCAATATCTGCAATACCGCCTTCGCTTTGTTTGAGATCAAATATTTCATTGCTGATAGATTGGTTACTGCGCATTTTTTCACGCATTTCATAAACTTCTTGCTTCAATACATTGTAATCTCTAGATAAAGAAAGAATTTTTGCTCTAATTTTTTCGAACTGATTTTTTAATTGAAAATCACCCGCTACAAAGCGCCCCCTGACAAGTGCCTGATGCTCCCAAGTCCAGGCATCTTTTTCCATATAACCTCCATAAGCCTCAACATGACTGACTAATAACCCTGAATTACCACTTGGCCGCAAACGCATATCTACTTCATATAATAATCCGGACAGCATTTTGGTATTTAGCATACTCATGACTTTCTGACCCATTCGCCCATAAAACTGCATCACGCTAATGGGTTTTTCACCATCAGTCAAGGCATTGCCATTCGAATAGTCACACAAAAATACCAAATCAAGATCAGAACCGTAACCAAGCTCCAGACCACCCAATTTACCAAAGCCAATCACTGCAAAACCTAACACCGAATTATTACTATTAGAACCAGCAGGAGAACCATGTTTATTGGTTAAACTCAGCCAAACCTGCTTTAAGACTTCGTGTAAAATAACCTCAGCGATATAAGTCAAATAATCGCTGACTCGCATCAGTGGAATAACGCCCATAATATCCGCAGCAGCAACATGGAGCACACTGATATGCTTGAACTTTCTTAACGCATACATCAATTGCTCGACATCAGTGGTATCAATTGCAACCAACATTTTTTGCAAGCGCCCGGCCAATTCAGTTCTATCCATTGGCTCATACAAAGACCGAGGATCAAGCAATTCATCAAACAATACTGGATATTTCGCCAGATAATCGCAAATCCAGGTACTCGCCGAAGATAAGCGCACTAATTGCGTTAATGCATCAGGATTTTCAACCAATAAAGCAAGATACACATTTCTTCCCGCCACTTTTTCCAGCAAGGCGGTAATCCTTTTTAATGTTTGATCCGGATTTTCTTGAATTGAGACTTCATGCAACAATTTAGGCATTAAACGATCAACAACCGATCTTCCTTTTGTTGTCATTTTTTCCAAACCGCTTGATGATTTAAAGTTCTCAATCAACTGATAACTTTCTTCGGGACTTTTAAAACCAAGTTTTCCCAGTTCGCCCACTAATTGACCAATTTCGGCTTTTGCGGCCCATATAATTTCTCCTGAAAATTGTTCCTTCTCATCATTCGTTAAAGAAAAAACCTGTTCAAAAACACCATGAACTTGCTGGCGCACACGATCTAATTCGTGTTTGAAGCTCCCCCAATCCGAATACCCCATGGCATATGTGAGGCTCAAACGCCCTACTTCATCCCTTGGCAAATCGTGCGTTTGCCTGTCCTGGTACTGTTGAATATGATTTTCGACTTTTCGCAAAAAAACGTAAGAATGTTGTAAATTCTTGGCATCATTTTCCGGCAACAACCCAGTCGAACCTAAAATTCCCAAAACTTTCAGGATTCTCCGTTCTTGAAGCTGAATTTCATTGCCGCCCCGGATTAACTGGAAAGCCTGACCGATAAACTCAATTTCCCGAATTCCACCCGCCCCAAGCTTGATATTATCCAGCCTGTCTTTACGTCGTAATTCCTGAATAATCTGAAATTTTAATGATCTTAATTCTTCAAATGCTCCGTAATCCAAATATCTCCGATAAACAAACGGCTTTATCATTGCCATGAATTTCCTGCCTGTTTCGACATCTCCTGCCACCGGCCTAACTTTAATCATCGCATAGCGTTCCCATTCTCTTGCCTGAGTTTGGTAATAATTTTCCATTCCATCGAGGGTCATAACTAATGGACCACTGGAACCAAATGGCCTTAATCGCGTATCAGTTCTGAACACAAATCCCTCTGCTGTCACTTCATCTAAAACTTTAACCAACTGTTGTGCCAAACGGGTAAAAAACTCACCATAGGTAGTATTCTTCCTGTCAGATAATTCTCCATCTTCTTCGTAACAAAAAATCAAATCAATGTCTGAAGAAAAATTTAACTCCCAGGCCCCCAGCTTTCCCATCCCCAACACAACAAGTTGTTGCTCAGACCCGTCAGCTTTAACAGGAACCCCCTTTAATCGGCAAGCCTCTTGATGCAATTGTGCTAAAGCTGTTTGGATACAAGTTTCTGCTAAAGAGGTTAAATCAGACAAAGTCTCATCCAAATCCGCCCAGCCCGCCAGGTCTCGCCAGGCAATTCTTATCATTTCCTGACATCTGAATTCTCTAAGCGCTGGCCCCAGCTCTTTTGAGGACAATAACTTTTGAAGCAACTGCTCATAATCCTCGTTTGCCACATTTGAAAATAAACGCCCGGATTCACACAAGCCAATCAACAAATACGGTTTTTTAATACAGTTTTCAACAACAAATTGACTGCACGCAAATACTTTTGCAAGGGATAATATAAAGTCCTTTTTTTGGCCGTAATTGATTTCTTCCAAATTATTACTGAAAAAAAACTGCTGAATATTTTCTCGGGTTTTAGTCTGCAACTTTTCTGGCAGAAATTTAACACCTAATAATGCTTGATCCGACATAGACGGGTTCTTTGAAGATAAATAACCATTATCTTATCAAGTAATTACTAGAAAAGTATCCCATAGAGTTGAACCTCCAGGGCAAACGCATTAAAACTATCCATCGAACAGAACCTTATACGACATTCATCTTCTCTAAACGTCACATCCAGACACCAGTGCAAACTGTTTTCAATCTCCCAGTGACTTCGCACCACCTGCGTGGAAACCTTGGCGTCAGCATGGATGGAGCCAATAAAATAACTGATTTCAGTGGTGATTTGTTCTGCTATCGTGCATTCGCTATTAGACGACAATCACCCTGTCCGGTCGGCGACAATTATCTTGACCAGTTGAGTGAAACACCCGATAAACAAACTTTTCTAAAAAAGGAGGTTCATTTGTCTGGCTGACACATCACAAAGCGTATGTTTAAAAATCCAATCATTTCGGATATAAATTCACTTTGCCTGTTGACAAGCGACGGTCATATAGATGTCAGCTTTTTTATGGCTATTTTGTGCATACTTTCCGATGCCAACATTCGGGGCTGGGTAATTAGGCGTTGTGCTCCAATAATTGTTAAAATTATAGATTCAAAGTAGCTTTTCAACTGCATTTTGCACCGATTGCAAGGTATTGCAAGGATCTCGTTCATATTGGGCTCGAACAATAGCACCATCCACTATTAGACCAATCACTTCGGCAAGCTGCTCTTGTTTACTTGGTTTCAACAATAATCGTTTTACGACATCTATCATATCATGTTTGTGGCGACGAGTAATTTCAACGATATCTGGATGTTCGCTACCTAGCTCACTTAAGCTATTAATAAATGCACAACCGCGAAAATCTTCCTGCTCAAACCACTCTGCGAGTACAGGCACCAAAGCCGTTAAATTGCCACCATGACGAGTTAAAGAGTCACTAAACCAGGTCAGCCAGTGCTCATGCCGATACTCTAGGTATGCGCGTATCAGATCGTTTTTGCTGGGGAAGTGCCGATAGAATGTTACTTTCGTTACCTGTGCTTCCAAAATGATCTTATCGATCCCCGTTGCTCGTATCCCGTCTTGGTAAAAAAGACGATGTGCCGTAAGCAAGAGGCGCTCGCGAGCTGATGGAACATCTTTCTTAGAGGAAGCGTTTAATGATTTCATTGTTAAAGTGTAGACAACTTTGTCTACATAGGCTAGAATTTATATGTAGACAGACCTGTCTACTTACAGATTTAGGAGCCGACAATGGAAAACAAACCACCTCTACCACCATTTACATCTGAAACCGCTACTAAAAAGGTACGCATGGCCGAGGATGCTTGGAATACTAGGGATCCCAACAAGATTGTCCTTGTTTATACAGAAAACACGCGCTGGAGAAACCGAGTAGAGTTTCCGATAGGCCGCGAAGAGGTTCGTCAATTATTGCAACGGAAATGGGCGAAGGAATTGGATTACCGATTGATCAAGGAACTATGGGGGTGCCTCAGTAATCGCATCGCCGTACGATTTGCGTACGAATGGCACGATGACTCTAATCACTGGTTCCGATCCTATGGTAATGAGAATTGGGAATTCAATGAACAGGGTTTTATGATGAGACGCTTTGCAAGCATCAATGACCTCCCAATAAAAGAATCTGAGCGGAAATTCTTCTGGCCACTTGGGCGTCGACCAGATGACCATCCAAGTTTAAGTGATCTGAACCTATGACACATCAAAAATCCACGGTGCTTTTTGCGGGTCATATAGATGTTAGCCCTTGATTACCCAAATACTTCACGTAACACATCGGGCCGTTGCCCTAAGTGTCAACTTAGTTGTACAGATTGCGAGCATCAAATCTTTGTGCTGCATTCCTGTGGTCATCGGTATATTTCTGGCTGGATGAACTACTTTGGATTGAGTGAATTCTACCGCCCTGTTCCCGAACCGGATCACTGGATTAGAAGACGGATACGCATGTGCTATTTAGAGCTTACTCAGAAAGTCTTAAAGCTAGCACCAACTATGTTGTGATTTTTAAGTTGCTGAAAAGTAATGAAGAAATTCATTTTATAACATACTTCACTGCTAAGTTTAGTAAGTTTGATACTCTCAAGTTGAATTAGGTGCACGGTTTTTGGCGCATATGCGCCAAAAACCGTGCACCTAATTCAATAATAAAGACTGAAGTCTTTTTATTATCAGTGCCTTAGATTTTCTGAGTAGACCCTAATTTAAGTTTTAATTGACATCATTTTTTCCTCATTAAGTTCTTGTTACGTACGAGATCATGGATAAGCAGAGTAATTGGTTGCTTTGCCACTACAGTTTGTAAAATAATAAATTTTCCTCCTTTTTCTGGATGACAGCCTCAGTCCGTTATTGCTCAAACATAGCAACACTAGAAATTGATTTCCTACTCCTAGAATAAGGAGAAATAACAAGCCTTACATTGAATGAGTGGGCAGTGATGCAGGTGTATCTGCGAGAGTTTTACGTAATGGTAAAGGTGACCAGCCAGTATTTTCCAGTCGCTTCTGTTACCAGTATATTTTTCATGATGTTTCCAAGTTAATATCCTGAGTGGTTCTTGCCTTATAGCACAAAAAAACGAATCGGCATGCTTTTAATTTTGTTGCTCTTCGCCACAAACAATTGACTTCTAGAAAATTTATCATCAGTATTGAAGAGGTAGTAATATTGCAAAAAGATTGATTTATAAGGAATATCTAGAAATATCGATGTAAAGGGGCTAATGGCCGTAATTAATCTCAATCACTGAAGGAGATGAAAATGGATCTAAGTAACCAATATCAGGCTCCGCTATTGCAGCCGGAGCCAGTGCTTTCCAATAATGAATTGGAAGCACTAAGGAGCCGCTATCAAATCCTATTCATCAAAGGCATTTTTGGAGACGTTTTGCCGAAATCTTTAGACAATTATTTTTTTGAGCAAATAAGCTTTCCGAATGAAAATGAAATAGATAATATGCGTCTAGAATCTGATACCGGTTTTGGAACTCAAAAGACACCTAAAAGCAATGTTGGACCAATAGAGAATAGTATCTTACAATTTAATGAACAATCTCCTGACAAGAAAGTTATTATCGTTACTCATAGCAAGGGGGCGCTGGATTTTCTTGAGATGCTGATTTCGGGGGAACCTGAAGTTCAACAAAAAGTGGCAGGTTGGATTTCTCTGAATGCGCCTTTTCTGGGTACTCCGTTAGCCAACTGGGCTACCAGCAATATTTTCTACCGTTTTATTGGGAACAGTCTTTTAAAGAAATTGTTCAAGGGCGATAAAGAAACCTTTAACATTTTAAGAACCGATGTTTGTCAGCAATACCTTGTTGATCATGCCGATAACATTGAGGTACTTGGTCATTCCATTGGAATCCTGAATTTCGTCAGCTATATTACCTGGGCGGACCGTTCGATATTTATGGCACAAAGTATATTGATTAATACGTTTGCGAGGCAAAACAATGATGGTGTTGTGCCACTGGAGAGCGGACTGCTCAAGTTGAATCACGATCCAAATTATCCTTTTATTTGCACAGAGCATGTTGATCATATCGCCACAGTTCTGCATTTGAAGCCCGAAACATCCGGTGCCAAGGCTCTACGTGAAAAGAAATTCACAGTTTTTTTGAAATTGTGGTTGGACAATAATTTGGTTTGACGGAGTGTAGGAATAATCGTTCGAAGTTATGGTGTGCGTTTAACGACTGACAGTAAATATTTTTGAATGTTGATTTTGTCTACATTTGTAGGGTTGGCTTTAACAGCAAGCGACACCTGCACTGTTTACTAAGGAGCGTTCAAGAAATAAATTTAACAACTGACTTGCCTTTTTATCCGCCTTCCACGTTACACAAGCAGTTACATAGCTTGCTATGCGCCTGTTTGTGTGCCTCGAATGCGAATAAAAATTCTGCGCCAGATGTTAAATTTAATTTATTCTCGCTCCTAATCTGACAAAGTATAGTGTTATTGCAATTCCTGCTTAATCCTATCCCAGTTTATATCAAAGGTAAATTTGTATTGAGGTTCTTGTGCTGCCGCAACGCGTTCTATTCTTTTATCAGTGAGTGGATGAGTGCTTAATATTTCGGGTATATCACCTGCGACTGAGTTTAGCTGCTTGATCTTTTTAAAAAATGCAACAAAGTGCTGCGGTGAAATTCCAGCAGCTTGCATTATTTTAATTGCACCATTATCAGCGCGAAGTTCCTGATCTCGGTCGAAGGTAAGGCTGTCAAGTTGCGAGCTGAGTTCAACCAATTGAGATAATGATGATGTATCTCCCAGGACGATGCCAATTAAAATTCCTAAACCGGCCTGTCTGACCAGTTTTCTCATACCGTGTCGTTCAATAACATGAGTTAATTCATGGGCAAGCACCCCGGCAATTTGTTCCGGTTGCTCTGAGCTATTAATCAAACCGCTGGTAACGATTACAAATCCTCCCGGAAAAGCAAAGGCATTAACCATGTCAGCATCAATTACAGCAATTTCATAAGTGATTTCAGCATCATCAAATTGATCAATTCGATTAACGATGGCTTTTATCGCGGAAATAACCTTGGGATTTTTAATATTTTGTTTTCCTAGCAAATAATTTTCAAAGGCGTAAGAGCCTATCTTTTGCTCCCATGTATAGGGAATCATATCTTTGACAAATGGTGATGCGTGATCGATCAAAAAATAACCGCTTACAAAAAAACTTAAAATCACAGTCAGATAAAAAGGTACCCGGTTTTTTTCGCGGTGTAATTGTTGCTGCTGCTTTTTTTGAAGTGCCTGCAGTTGGGTTTTGGCATCGTGTGGAATATGGACCGATAACAATAATGAAAAAAGCGTCGGGTCATGGCTTAGCAAAGCATGGTTTACGCCATCTTTAGCCCAGCTGATTTGCAGTGTAGTTTCAGGGTCACCGATTAGTTTTAGTTGTTTGTTTTGCAGAGAAATATTCGGTATTTTAGTGTTTTCGTTCTCCACTTCGATGTACCCATGAGAAGAAACAGAAAAATGGACGCTGAATTTCTCTTGACCTGAATAGTAAAGACCTTGAAATTGTGTTGCAGAATTCATTTAAGTTTATAGTTCATGGCTCGTTAAGATCGAAGCTTTTCGGACTGCAGAGTATGAGGGCTTTTATCTGAAGCCATGATTTCAATACGACCGTGCGTGGTGAAGTCATGGCTTCAGGTTTTTAGATAACATATACCATTCACGTTCAAAAACACCCCATTTTTAGCACTACATTTTTTGCGAATGGAGTCGTTGCAAAACCTTTAAATAGCCTGCTATTGCTACATTTTCGCCTAGCCCTTGGCAAAACTGACGTACTATCAAACATTAAAAATATACATACTCTGGAATCTTTTTTTCTACACCTAAAGTTAGTTTGAAAAATTTTGAGATTTATCTGCCCGGCATAAATTGGCGTATCCAGGAGCCAAATCCTGGAGAGTTGCGCGTTTGTATGTAAACTTCACCAGGCCCCTGGAACCTGCAAATCAAACCTTCGCCACTGGTAAAGCTCGAAACCCAGCCTTTTGAGGCTTTTTCAATCTTGTAATTTGCGTTTGCGCTCCAGCAGACCATATGACTATTATCAATAATTCTTGTTTCTCCGGGAGCCAATGTGATTTTATGGATTCCACCGTAAGTACTGATGGCAATTTTTCCTTTACCACTAACCCGCATGACAAAAAAACCTTCGCCGGAAAACAAACCCTTGGTCAGGTTTTGGGCTTTGGTCGATATTTCAATGCCTTCTTCGGCGGCTAAAAAGCCATCTTTTTGCAACAAATATTCTTCAGAGCCATCTAGCTCCAGTATCTCGATTTCACCCGGATAGGCAGAAGCAAGCAAAACTTCACCCGCACCACGGGATGCTTTTAGTGATTGAAAAAATAGCGTTTCACCTGTCAGCAATTTACGTGTTAAACCACCTAATAATCCACGCTCCATTTTTGAATCGACGTCCATCGAATCAGTCATGGTAATCATAGCGCCAGATTCAGCTTTGATGCCTTCACCTTCTGCAAGATTCACTTGAAGGGTTGAAAAAGCCCCAGGATAAATTATTTTGAAATTCATAAAATGCTCCTTAAACTGAAAAAGTGTAGTTTATTACAGCAAAAATTCATTATTCAAAGAAAAAACTGTTGGGCATATCAGCTATGGTAAAGAACTGTTAGAATTACAGTTTTCAAGCCTATCAGTGAATTAATACAAACATGAGTGTTAAAACCAAATTAGTAAAAACCGCAATAAAAATGACCCCGAATAAAATTGTTATTTGGGTGGCAAATATAATTCTAAAAGGTATTGCAAAATTGTCGGAATTTAAGTTCGACCTTGATACACGAACTGCTTATGTTCAGGTTACATTATATGGAGAGACCGAGCCAATTGATGTTTGGCTGGATGGATTTGCTATTTTGACAGAACCAGATTCTTATTATGTGATTATTCAACAAGCAGAGTCAAACCGTCCGTGGATGGATAACTTACTGGCCCGCATAGTTGGAAAAGCATGGAAAATTCCTGTTATGCCTAAGTATAAAAAACATATTGAGTTTCTTGCAGAATTGTTTAAACCCGTAGATATAGAGGAACAAGAAAGTATTTAGTTGGAATTACTTGTAGCAAGAAAGTAGTGGTTGTTCCACCTTCTTTTAAAAAATATTTCGTGTTTGAGAGGGTGTCAGTTTTTGTGATGGGTTAGACAAAAAATGCAAAAAGAGCAAGCTATTGGAAGGTTTTACCAGGATGCCATTCACAGAAAATGTAGTGCTATAAATGGGGCGTTTTTGGACATGAAAGGTTTATAACAGGGGCTTGATTTTGCGACAGTTAAATTTACCGAATTTGTATTTCGCTGCTGTTTTAATACTCCTGATGTATTTGCTATGGATGATGATGCAGCCATTCCTTGGAGCAATCATTTTTGCAGCCATTATCACCGGAAGTATCTACCCGCTTTACCACAAGTTTCTGGATAAAAAACATTTTTCCAGAAAAGGCGGGGCAATCTTTATGTGCTTTCTGGTAATTTTTGTGATTTTTTTTCCGACTATCTATATTTCGCTCGCTTTATCAAAGGAAGCAATTTCTCTGTATCAAACCTTTGCTGCAGGAATCAGCGATGAATCGGTGAACAACTTCTTTTTTGGCGAAGGGCATTTTGCAGGGTTTATCAAGAAAGCCAGTGCTTTTCTTGGCATGGAAGTAAATTTGTCCACCTTTAAGACTGAGGTGGTTGAATTTATAAGAAGTTTTTCGGGTATGGCGATTAAAACAATTAATAGCATTGTCGGGAATATTGTTAATTTTTTATTTGATTTTGTCATCATGATTTTGGTCATTTATGCTTTGTTAGCAGAAGGTGATCAACTAAAACGTTTCATCCTGGATTTTTCGCCACTACCAGAAGAGCAGGAACAATTGATTATTGATAAATTTAATCAGATGAATTTTGTGACCCTAGTCTGTAATGGATTGGGTGGGTTATTTCAAGGCGTTTTTGCCGGAATCGGGTTTTGGTTTGCCGGTATTAATCTGGTGGTTTTATGGACTACCGTAATGATTATTTTGGCATTTATTCCTTTACTCGGAATATCAATTATCTATATCCCTGCTTGTATTTATCTTGCAATAACTGGTGAAACAATGACCAGTATTATTTTGTTCGTATATTGTTCATTGCTGGCATTTTTAACAGAAAACTGGTTCAAGCCGTTATTTATCGGTAAAAGAATACAGATTAATTCATTGTTTGTGCTGTTTACCATCATTGGGGGAATGACGGTCTTTGGTTTTGGTGGAATATTTTATGGGCCTGTCATTGCTATTTTATTTTTGACTATGGTTGAGTTGTACCATGAATTTTATTCCCCTCACATTAACCACAATGCAAGAGATCAGTCTACCTGACATATCCAATAATAGAAATAAAATGGCTGATCGAACCAACTAATACAAACAGATGCCAAATTCCATGTGCGTGACGCAGCTTGTTTAAATCATCAAGCACATAAAAAATGATACCTGCCGTATAAGCAATGCCACCAGCAGTAAGCCAGATCATGCCTGGTTTATCTATTGCCAACATCAGGTTGTTATACTCCAATGTACAAACCCAGCCCATCAAGATGTAAATTGGGATTTGTAAAATTTCAATCCGGTTAGGAATAAATAGATCAAGCAAAATTCCAACCAGTGCCAAAGCCCAGACAAAAACCAGCATTAGAGGACCATTGCCATTACCCAGAGAAACCAGCATATAAGGAGTGTAAGTACCTGCAATTAACAAATAGATTGAAATATGATCCAGTTTTTGAAAAATTTTCTTTAGATGAGGGGGGTGAAAGCTGTGATACAGCGTAGAAATGGTATAGAGAATGACAAGTGTTAGCCCAAAAATGATAAACGCAGTAATTATCAATGGGTCTTGTTGCTGGATGCTAACAGTCAGTAATGCACCAAATCCAACCAATGCAAAAACAGCACCCACCAAATGTGTAATACTATTGAATTTTTCACCGTAATACATTAATACGAATAACCTTCAGATGGATTTACAGTCTGTGAACAGTTTGAAGTCAATAATATAGTGGGTTTGTAAATTATATCAATAGTTTCAGGGGTATGAGGTTATTGGATATAGCCAAACTATTGTTACTCGTATATGCGGCGGATAATTGGGAAAATGTTTATGAGTACACGACAAGTTTGCCCTAATTAGTTCCTATCCAAAAACTATAACCATTTGAAAAATATCAATAAAACCTACTTTTTAAGGAGTGTTTTATAGTGATTTTTGGTATAATTGCATTGTAAGTCATTGATTAACAAGAATGCCAGAAAAAAGCCAAAGAAAAAATGCAAAAAAACAATGCATCCAAGCCAGCCTATTTGACTACTATGTCGAACACGAAATAGGTCAGGAACTCAAATCAATTTCCATGATTTTGGATCAGCACAGAGAAATACTCGATTGGGTCGAATCGGACCTCCAAACCGTCAATTTAAAAGACGAGAGTGGAAGAAAAAGCCTGCCGATAGAATCGGTATTACGCTGCGTCATTCTCAAACAATATCGCGAACTCAGTTATGAAGAGCTGGCATTTACGTTACTGGATTCCTTGTCATGCCAGACATTTGCTCGGCTGGATGCGTTTTGCCCCCAAAAAATCCACATTGCAGGCGGCCATCAGCAAAATAAAAGACAGCCCCTGGGAGCGTATTCATCGGGCCCTGCTGAATCATGCCAAAGAACAAGGTCTGGAAAAAGGCGATCAGTTGCGCATTGACAGCACCGTTACAGAAACGCATATTCATGAACCCACAGACAGTAGTCTGTTATGGGACAGTGTTCGGATATTGATCCGGCTCCTGGAACAGGCTGAAGAGATGGGCATTAACGTTGAATGGCGCAATCACCGTCGTGTTGTCAAGAAGCGAGCCCGTGCCATCATCTATCGCCGGGGACAAGACAGGAAAAAAGCGTTATACCGGGATCTGGTCCATTACACTGAAAAAACAGTTCAATACATTAAGCATGCAAAAATAGTGGGACAAGCTCATCATCCGGACATGGTGAGGGCATGAAGCTGATTTTAGTTTGAGCTTTTAGCTTGGTTAAAGCGGCAATACGCTGAGAAATCGCTTTCAACGTAATGTGATCTCGTCATGGGGTCTTTGCCACGCGTCAAAAGGCATTTTTTCGCAATAAATAGCTAACACTTCCGCGTCAATACCATCGGTTTTGCTGCGTTTCATTAATACTTTCGCAAAATTGTGCGAAGTTTTTGGGTTGATGACCATGACCTCGATTTTTTCAGCACGACTTAGCGCCACGGCTAAATCAAAATGATAAATCCC
>JALXCS010000231.1 GCA_026990815.1 Methylomonas sp.
CAATTATTCAGAGCTGATTTTATTCCAGATGCATTAATATATTATCTTCATGTAAAACAATATATTACGATAAGATCGCTAGACCTGTCTTACAAGAGAATGTACAATTATTAGCCTTTTAAGGGTAATGAGGTTCCCGAAAAATCTCCGGAAAAGACAAGGACTGAGGAACAAGAAGATATAGAGTCAACCTGTAAGCCGGGTTCTGTCGAGAACAGCCATTCATCTAGGCAACAAGTCACCTTGTTGCTCAAGCGATCTACCCAGGAACCGCACGGGCCATGCGTATGTTCCTCTATTTGATCTTGCTCCGGATGGGGTTTGCCCTGCCACCTCTGTTGCCAGAAGTGCGGTGCGCTCTTACCACACCATTTCACCCTTACCCAAATCCAGGAACAACGTTACCGAATTTGGGCGGTATATTTTCTGCGGCACTTTCCGTAGGCTCACGCCTCCCAGGTATTACCTGGCATCCTGCCCAATGGAGCCCGGACTTTCCTCTGCCTAAATAATAAGCAGCGGCTGTTCGGTTGACTCTAAAAAAGGATTATATCTTTTTTTACCATCAAAAAGTAAAAAACCATGCTATCGAAAGGCACTCTTTAAAATGCCCTGAATTTCTTAGAGAGAGCAATGTCTAGCTATAATAGTCCAAATTTACTACAAGCAATCATTAACAACATCTTAAGTTATAACAAGTAAAATGGATTCTTAAATTTTGTATTGGACCTGTATTCAAATAACTGACTGCAAAAATAGAAAAAATAAAGCAGGAGGTCAGGAACTATTTGAGCATGGGGAAAACAAATTTTGTGTTGGATAATTTGTCCAGCGTGTTTGAAAAGTTTACAAACAGGGTAAATGTATGCGTTTATTATTAATAGAAGATGATCCTATTTTAGGAGATGGGTTGCAGGCAGGATTAACAATGGAAGGCTATGCTGTTGATTGGATCAGAGATGGAATCAAAGCTGACGAGGCATTAAAATCACATAATTATGATCTGGTGGTCTTGGATCTTGGCATTCCTGGTATGGATGGCTTACAGGTATTGGAGGCCATCCGCAAACGAAAAGATAAAGTTTCAGTTCTGATCTTAACTGCTCGAGATACTGTTGATGACCGAGTCAAAGGACTGGATAGCGGCGCTGATGATTTTGTGGTTAAGCCATTTGATCTAAATGAGATATGCGCCCGCCTGAGGGCATTAGCAAGAAGAAAAACCGGACAGGCTACTCCTTGCTTTGAACATAAAGGTCTCTCGCTTGATCCTGCTGCCCACCAAGTAAAATTACATGGAAAACCAGTTGATATCTCCAACAAGGAATTTGAAATTTTAAATTTTTTGATGCAGAACCAAGGTAAAGTGGCTTCACGGGCTAGGCTTGAAGAAACACTTTACGCCTGGAATACAGAAGTAGAAAGCAATACAGTAGAGGTGCATATTCACCATTTACGAAAAAAACTAGGCTCTGACTTTATCAGGACTGTCAGAGGCGTTGGCTACATCATTGATGAAGAAGAATAAAACCACTAAATATTATTCATTACGTGGATTGCTGTTATTTGCACTATTGACAACAACGATTATCACATGGGGAATAACCGCTTTTATCAGTTATCGAGAAGTACGAGATGAAATCTATGGTCTTTTTGATGATGAACTAGCGCAGTCAGCAAAAGTAATTCACGGGTTTATGGAAAGCCTGCTTCATAATAAATCACTCTATGAAGATTGGGATCTAGATGAAGGCATCTCCCTGTTAGAAGAGAATATGGGAAGAAGTAAATATGAAAATAAAGTGGCTTTCCAATTATGGATGACTGACCAAGGCTTAATATTAAGATCAAAAAACGCCCCCACCTTTCCTTTTTCGGACAAAAAAAACGGCTTTAGTAAAATCATCATTGATGAACAGCCCTGGGATGTTTTTAGTTTGCAAAACAAGGATGAGGACGGTGATGAAACTTACATCATTCATGTTGCCCAACACACGGATATTCGCAAACAGTTAACTGAAAGCATTGCCTTTTTGGTATATAAGCAGGCTTTTATTAGTTTGCCTATTCTACTCTTTATAATATGGTTGATTGTTGGTTACGCGTTACGACCTATAAAAAGCCTTACTTTCCAACTTAAACACAGAAAATTAAATTTCCTCAAGCCATTAGCTGTTAAAAAATTGCCTCTTGAAATTGCCCCGGTTGTCGCATCACTTAATGATCTTTTTTCTAGGCTTGAAAATGCCTACGAAAAAGAGCGTCGATTTACTGCTGATGCTTCGCATGAACTACGAACCCCTTTGGCAGGTTTATTAACCCAGTCACAGGTGGCCATAAAAACTAAAGACGAAGATATTCGACACAGGGCATTGTCACAAATTGAAAAAGGTGTATTTCGGATGACCCACATGGTTGAGCAGCTACTAGTTTTATCAAGACTGGAATCGAGTACAGCAGAAGTCGAAAAAGAATTATTAATGATTGAAGATACTTTGTCACCAGTATTAGCTGATTTAACTCCATTCGCAGAACAAAAAAATATCAAAATAAAGACATTCAATGAGAATGATCAATCTATATTAGCCAACTCAGGATTATTGTATGTCCTGGTAAGAAATATTATTCATAACGCAATTATGTATACTCCTGTAAAAGGAGTGATAATCATCAGAATTTTTAATGATGAGAAGACTGTCACTTTCTACGTCCAGGATTCAGGGCCCGGAATTCCTCCTGAAGCACGTAAACAAGTGACTCAACGTTTTTTCAGGCATATTGAAACCGCTGGAAGTACTGCTGGCAGCGGTCTTGGATTATCGATTGTAAGCAACATTGTTTCCATTCATGATGCAAGCTTTGAACTTGGGGAAGCAACTCTGGGCGGCCTGGGTGTGAAAATAGTTTTCCCTACCAAATAAACAAAAGGGCGAAATGCAACCAATAAGCCTGTATATCCATTTCCCCTGGTGCATCAAAAAATGTCCCTATTGTGATTTTAACTCCCATGCGGTTAAGGATTACATTCCAGAAGAACAATATATTTCAGCGCTACTACAGGACTTGGAAAATGACATTGAGCAATTTTCAATAAATTACCCTGTTCAAAGCATTTTCCTGGGCGGCGGAACACCAAGTTTATTTTCGCCCGCTGCTTTAGAACGCTTATTCATTGGTATTCATCAAAAAATACCTGTTATAGCCAACGCGGAAATTACCCTGGAGGCCAATCCGGGTACTTTTGAAAGCCAAAAATTTGCCGAATTTAGAGAAATAGGGATTAATAGATTATCAATTGGCATCCAAAGTTTTAACAACGAATTTTTACAAAAACTCGGTCGAATTCATTCCGGCCAGGAAGCACTAATAGCTGGCGAAATTGCTCATCAAGCTGGTTTTGAAAACTTTAATCTGGATTTAATGTTTGGCCTGCCCGGAAGTTCTTTATCCGATAGCGAGCAGGATGTAAAAACTGCGATATCTCTAGAACCAAAACATATTTCTTTTTATCAATTAACTCTGGAGCCAAATACTTATTTTTATAAACACCCCCCCAAACTTCTCATCGATGACCAGATTTTTAAGTTTCAGCAAAATGGACAAAAATATTTACAAAAAGCCGGATACGATCAATATGAAATTTCTGCCTTTGCAAAAGCTGATTTTCAATGCAACCACAATCTAAATTATTGGCAATTTGGGGATTATTTAGGGATAGGCGCTGGCGCCCACGGCAAAATCACCTTACGTCGGCCAGAGCATATCATCCGGACAAACAAACCCAAGCATCCCGAACAGTATTTAAAAGCTCCTATCAAAGGAGAACATCGTAACGTACTTGTTGCAGAACTTGCTTTGGAATTTCTGATGAATCATCTCCGGCTTAAAACCGGTTTTACCGTTGAAGGTTTTACTGCGGCAACTGGTTTACCCTTCTCCAGTATCGAAATAACCGTTAAAAAACTAATACGACAAGATTTAATTATAAAAAAAGAGCGACGATTTCAATGCTCTGACAGAGGTTGGAATTTTCTGGATGATATTTTGGAGCAATTCATACCATAATCGCAATTAGACGAATACATTAAAAAAAAGAGCAACTGCTATGACATTTGCATATTAGCAGTTGTGTTGTTTAATTTTTGATGTAAGAATCAATGCACGTTTGGTCAGTGTTCCATAATTTTCAAAATAACAACTATTTTAATGAATTCAAAAAAATTCTTTCACCTAACTTTTGTTCGACATCTCCTAGGCGTCGTTTTGGAATCTGTAAAGTAATGGTGGATTTTATTTCACAATACTGTGATACCCATGCGCCCCGACACTTTTCTTTGCCTGCAAAACAGTATTTGTTTCATCAAGGGGAGCCGATAAAAGAAGCTTACGTCCTACGAGAAGGATGGATACAATTGACTCGGATTTCAGAAAATGGTGATCGGCAGGTGTTTAGGCCAGTTTTGCCTGGGGAATTTCTTGGGGTTCAACCTAACACCAAAGGCCCTGCTATCTATTCAGCTGTCCGCGCTAGATTGCGTGGTTTGTGAAATTCCTAACTTTGAAGTTATGTCTCATGCTGAGCCTGAGCTTGCATTGCGTATTGTCTGGGTAGCTGCGTGCGTATGGTTTTAACGGAAATGTATCTTGCATATTCCAGAGCAAACCTGCCACCTATTCCAAGCCAAAGCTGCCACCTAATCCAGTGATGTCTGCCACCCTGATTGGGAGGTTGGTATAGCGAAATCGACGCAGGATAACACCACGGTATCCTAACAACCCTTTTTTCATGATCGTTAAGGGGGTTGAGATG
>JALXCS010000232.1:0-4336 GCA_026990815.1 Methylomonas sp.
TTTGGATATTACAATAAAGCAGTTTTATCACTTAAGCCTCTGTCTGGTTTCTTAGGGCCATTTCTTTTATTCAACCCATTCATGCAAAAAATTTCATGATGGAGACAATAAACGTTTACGATTAATTTCCAGATTCAAGCTTATTCTAAAAAGCGACACTAACATGCTAAGCTAGTTGTTAGTCGCAAGTTTTCTATTAGCGGATAAAACGGTTAGCCAGCGGGTATCGTGCAGGAACAAGAACTAAAACAAAAAAGATTAGTATAAAAGAAAAGGCCAAGTTTACAGGCTTCTTATTCAACCTCAGCATCTACATCTTCAGACATCGGCCTATCGATTAGTTCTATGTAAGCCATTGGCGCTGCGTCGCCGGGTCTAAAACCACATTTCATAATTCTTACATATCCACCCGGCCTGTCCTGATATCTTGGCCCCAACTCGTCGAAAAGTTTACTAACAATAGAACGATCTCTAAGTTTTGCAAATGCAATTCTGCGTTTAGCAATAGTATCTTCTTTAGATAAAGTAATTAGTGGCTCAACTACACTACGCAATTCTTTTGCTTTTGGTAATGTTGTTTTGATTAATTCATGGTCAAATAATGACACAGCCATATTACTAAATAACGCTTTTCTATGACTACTATTTCTATTTAATTTTCTTCCTGATTTACGATGTCTCATAATAATTTAATAAGTTGATTGATTAGAAATTTGCCTGCGCCTGTTCAATGAGATTTTCAGGAGGCCAATTTTCAAGACGCATACCTAGAGAAAGTCCTTTTAAGGCAAGAACATCTTTTATTTCAGTCAGAGACTTTTTCCCTAAATTCGGAGCCTTGAGCAATTCAACCTCGGTTCGTTGAACGAGGTCACCAATATAAAAAATATTTTCTGCTTTTAAACAATTTGCTGACCTAACTGTCAATTCTAAGTCATCAACTGGACGAAGGAATACAGGTGCTATTTCAGGCTCACTTTTAGGCTCTTCATCTTGTACCTGTTCAGGCACTTTCTCGAAATCAACAAATACTGATAGCTGATCATGGAGTATTGAAGCAGCAAGCTTTATAGTTTCTTCAGGATCTACTGTACCATTAGTTTCCATCTCAATGATTAGCTTATCAAGGTCTGTGCGCTGCTCTACGCGCGTACTATCAACTTTATATGCAACTTTTACAACTGGACTGTATAAAGCATCCACTAGTAATGAACCAACGATGTTAGCTTCTTCACTTTCTCTACGCTGAGCAACCGGGACATAACCTCGTCCTCGCTTGACATGTATTTTGATCACAAGTTCACCACTCTCAGTTAAATTAGCAATAACTAGATCTTCATTGACAATTTCAACATCATGAGGAAGATCAATATCTTTTGCCGTTACTGGTCCAGGCCCCTTTTTGCTTACTAATAATTCAGCTTCATCGCGCGAATGTAATATGATCGACAGGCTTTTTAAATTAAGCAGTATATCAATAACGTCTTCATGCACTCCATCCATAGTTGTATATTCATGCTCCACACCTTCAATTTCAACCGATGTGACCGCGCATCCAGGTATTGTTGACAACAGCACTCTTCTAAGTGCATTACCTAATGAATGCCCAAAACCACGCTCTAAAGGCTCAATAACAATTCTAGAGTGGCATGGGGATTTACTTTCTACTTCGACTAGACGAGGTTTTAATAAACTCGTAATGGCGCTTTGCATTTAATACCTCTTAACACTCAATTATTTTATTTTGAATACAATTCAACAACAAGTTGCTCATTGATATCGGACCCCAAATCAACTCGCTCAGGCAAAGACTTGAAGATTCCAGTTAAATCCTTGGTGTTCATTTCTAACCAGGCAGGAAAACCATATTGTTCGGTGACATTAATAGCGTCAACGATTCTTTGCTGTTTCTTAGCCTTATTCCTAATTTTTATTTCATCGCCCGCAACAACCTGGTAAGAAGGAATGTTAATCACTCTTCCATTAACTATTATCGCTTTGTGACTGACAAGTTGACGTGCCTCAGCCCTAGTTGAAGCAAATCCCATTCTATAAACTACATTATCTAATCTTGACTCTAATAGATTCAATAAGTTTTCGCCTGTCGAACCCTTCATTTGAGCGGCTTTTTTGTAGTAATTTCTAAATTGTTTCTCTAAAACACCATATATTCTACGCAAACGTTGTTTTGCGCGTAACTGGAGCGCGTAATCCGAGTGTCTTGTTCGTCTTGTACCATGTTGACCAGGAGGCTGATCCAGTTTACATTTCCCTTCTAATGACTTTCCTCTGCTTTTCAGTAATAAGTCGGTGCCTTCACGACGACTCAATTTACATGTTGGTCCAATATATCTTGCCATATTATTTACTCCGGATGCTATACGCGGCGTTTCTTGGGTGGACGACATCCATTGTGAGGTATTGGCGTCACATCTGTGATATTATTTATCTTAAATCCTAAATTATTTAATGACCTGACTGCTGATTCGCGTCCTGGGCCAGGGCCTTTTATCTGAACATCAAGGTTTTTCATTCCATATTCTAAAGCTACATTTCCTGCTCTTTCTGCAGCGACCTGCGCTGCAAATGGGGTGCTTTTTCTTGAACCCCTAAAGCCCGAACCACCAGAAGTTGCCCATGCTAACGAGTTACCTTTTCTATCAGTTATTGTAATAATTGTATTATTAAAAGTCGCATAAACATGAGCTATACCATCTGCAATTTCTCTTTTAACTCTTTTTTTTGATCGGCTTGTACTTGCCATTTTATTTACCTCTAGCAAAGATTATTTGTGAATTGGCTTCCGCGGCCCTTTTCTGGTTCTAGCATTTGTTTTAGTTCGCTGCCCTCTCAATGGCAAGCCTCTTCTATGCCTGATTCCTCGGTAACAACCTAAATCCATCAAACGTTTAATATTCATCGAAATTTCGCGCCGCAAATCGCCCTCAACTGTCATGTTGCTGACAATACTTCGTATCTTATCCAGCTGCTCTTCGGATAACTCCTTAATCTTAGTTGATGGAGAAATTCCAACTTCACTGCATATCTCATTTGCGGTGACTCTGCCTACACCATAAATTGATGTTAATGCTATTTCCGCATGTTTGTGATCAGGTACATTAATCCCGGCAATACGTGCCATTTAAAACTCCTCTAACATATCTCTACTAAAAGTAAACCGCTCATAATACCACATTCTAAACAATAGACAAACTCTCATCCCTGCCTTTGTTTATGCCTTGCATCTTTACAGATAATGCGGACTACGCCCTTTCTTTTAACAACCTTGCAGTTTCTACAAATTTTTTTTACTGACGCACGTACTTTCATAATTATCTCCAGCTTAATCTATATGCGTTTATCTTTTCAAATTAGCTTTTTTCATTAACCCTTCATACTGCTGAGACATTATATGGGTCTGCATTTGAGATATGAAATCCATTACTACTACAACAATAATCAACAGCGATGTCCCGCCAAAATAAAAGGGAACATTCCAATAAACAATAAGGAACTCAGGTAATAAGCACACAGCAGTAATATATAAGGCTCCAGCTAACGTCAACCGCGTCATAACCTTATCAATATAAGCCGCTGTTTGCTGACCAGGTCTAATGCCAGGCAAAAATGCACCAGATTTTTTCAAATTATCTGCAGTTTCTTTAGAATTAAAAACCAAAGCAGTATAAAAAAAACAAAAGAAAATTATGGCTGCCGCATAGAACATCACATAAACGGGCTGACCTGGGGATAAAGCCGTGGCAATGTCTTGCAACCAGCCAAACCCTTCAGCATTTCCAAACCAACCTGCAATAGTAGCAGGAAACAAGATGATACTTGATGCAAAAATTGGCGGAATTACACCAGCCATATTCAGCTTTAGTGGCAAAAAACTACTTTGCCCAGCAAACATGCGTTTCCCTTGTTGGCGTTTTGGATAATTAATGATTATCCGACGCTGGCCTCTCTCAACAAATACAACTAATGCCGTAACAGCAATTGTTAGCAAAAACAGAATGATAATAAATGCACCATTCAGCTCACCTGTTCTTGCGAGCTCTAATGTTCCACCTATTGCTTTAGGTAAACCAGCTACGATACCAGCAAAGATTATCATAGATATACCATTGCCAATACCGCGTTCGGTAACCTGCTCTCCCAACCACATTAAAAATATGGTTCCAGTCACTAAAGTTATTGCCGTTATAACGATAAAGCTAACCCCAGGATTATTAACAACTGATAATCCGCCTGCAGTTTGATTCTGCAAGGCAATGGATATCCCAATTGCTTGGAATGTTGCAAGCACGACAGTTCCATATCTAGTGTACTGAGA
>JALXCS010000232.1:4346-15580 GCA_026990815.1 Methylomonas sp.
GTCATAAGCTGCATAATTATGGACGCAGAAATATACGGCATAATTCCCAAAGCAAACAAACTAAACCGTTTTAATGCCCCTCCTGAGAACATATTAAACATGTCGAGAATAGAACCTTCTTGTTGCTTAAACATTAAAGACAATGCGTTTGGGTCTATTCCTGGAACCGGTATATGGGCACCGATTCGATATACAAATAATGCTCCTAGTACAAAAAGCAATCTTGCCCTTAATTCAGACAAATTACCCGTCTTTGATTTCATTACTGCTTCTGGTGTACTCACTTGGCCTATGCCTCAATTTTACCGCCGGCAGCGAGTATGGATGCTTCTGCCCCACCAGTAACTTTAATGCCTTTTATTGTTATTGGTTTCTCGATTTTGCCAGACTTGATTATTTTTATATTTATTGCACTCGCTGATACAATATTTAGTTTTTTTAGAATCGAAATATCGACCACATCGAGACCAAGAGAGTTTAATTCACTCAGCCTCACTTCTGCGGAATATTTTTTCTTCCTAGAAGTGAATCCAACTTTTGGAAGTCTTCTTTGCAGTGGCATCTGGCCTCCCTCAAATCCAACTTTATGAAACCCCCCACTTCTAGACTTTTGTCCTTTATGCCCCCTGCCACAAGTTTTTCCAAGCGTTGACCCTATCCCTCTACCAACACGCTTTGCTTTTATTTTTGATCCCGACGCAGGCTTTAATGTATTTAAATGCATTAACTTTCCTCAACTCTTACCATATAGGATACTTTATTTATCATCCCACGGTTTTCTGGCGTGTCCAAAACCTCAACAGTTTGATTTATTCTTTTCAACCCAAGCCCTTGCAAACATGCTTGGTGCTTTTTTAGACGTCCATTTTTACTTTTGGTCATTGTAACGGTAATTTTTTTTTCAGCCATGACAATATTATCCAATTATCTCTTCAACTGTTAACCCACGTTTGGCAGCAATTTGCTTAGCATCACGCATATCACCCAATCCATTTATAGTTGCTCTAACCACATTAATTGGGTTATTTGTGCCAATACATTTTGCCAAAACGTTATTAACTCCAACCACTTCAAATACTGCTCTCATTGCCCCACCTGCAATAACTCCAGTTCCTTCCGATGCTGGCTGCATATAAATCTTTGCCGCTCCTGTTGATGTCATGATAGGGTATTGCAATGTTCCATTTTTCAGTGACACCTTACGCATATTTTTTCTCGCTTGCTCTAGGGATTTTTGTATAGCTATTGGAACCTCTCGCGCTTTACAAACACCATAACCGACACGCCCCTCTCCGTCGCCTACAACTGTCAGAGCGGTAAACCCGAAAACTCTGCCCCCTTTAACCACTTTTGCTACTCGTCGAACTGAAACAAGTTTTTCTTGCAATCCATCAGAATTGTCTTGATTATGTGCTGCTGCCATTGTTTTCCCCTAAAATTTTAAACCTGCTTCACGAGCAGCATCTGCAAGTGCTTTAACTCGACCATGATACTTAAAACCAGAACGATCAAATGCAACCTCAGTTATACCCGCATCCAAAGCCTTCTTTGCTATTTTTTCACCAACCAGTGTAGCTGCATTAATATTGCCACCAGATTTGATTGCTGTCTTAACTTCAGGCTGTATTGTTGATGCTGATGCCAATGTTTTAGTGCCATCTTGACTTATTATCTGTGCATAAATGTGTTGCAAAGTTTTATGTATAGTTAGGCGATTCATGCCCGCTTTTTTAATCTTTTTCCGTAGCTTTAATGCGCGCCTCATGCGAGCTAATTTCTTATCTTTCACGTTTCCACCTATTTTTTCTTGGCTTCTTTTCTTACTACATATTCATCAGAGTATCTTACGCCTTTTCCTTTGTAAGGCTCTGGAGGACGATAAGACCTAATCTTTGCTGAAACAGCTCCTACTTGCTGCTTATCTTTTCCCTTAACAATAATCTCTGTTTGACTTGGTGTCTCTATCGTCACACCTTCAGGTATTTCATAGTCAATCGGGTGCGAGTACCCTAATGTGAGGTTCAAAATCTTTGCTTTGACTTGAGCCCTATATCCAACCCCAATCAAAGTCAGCTTTTTTTCAAATCCTTGAGATACACCTGTTATCATATTATTGACAATTGCACGTGCTGTTCCAGCTTGCGCCTTTGCCTGTCTATTATTTTTATCCCAAGTCACCTTAATTTGATTTTCTTTTATCTCAAGATCGACAGAATTATGCAGTTGGTGCATCAATTCCCCTTTTGATCCCTTGACAACCATTATCATGCCATCTTTTTTAACTTCAACTCCATTTGGAATTGTTATTGGATTATTTGCAACTCTTGACATTGTATCGGCCTAATAAATTATTAACTAACTGTACAAAGAATTTCGCCGCCGTATCCTAATGCGCGAGCTGCTTTGTCAGTCATTACACCCTTAGAAGTTGAAACAATTGCAGTCCCCAAACCACCAAGAACTTTTGGAAGCTCATCTTTGGATTTGTATATCCTCAACCCTGGCTTACTAACACGATTAACAGTTTCAATCACTGGTATGCCATTGTAATACTTTAAAAAAATGGTTATTTCTTCTTTCACGCCATTTTTTTCAGTAGTGAAATCTTTTATATAACCCTCTTGTTTTAAAACGCTAGCTATTGCTGCCTTTTGCTTTGAGGACGGCATTCTAACACTTTCTTTTGCAACTGCCTGTCCGTTCCTAATACGAGTCAACATATCAGCAATTGGATCTGACATACTCATGAGCGCTCTCCTGTTTCTATCATAACCATTTACACATTACCAGCTTGCTTTTACTAAACCAGGGACATCCCCTCTCATAGTCGCCTCCCTGAGCTTATTACGGCTTAATCCAAACTTACGATAATAGCCATGTGGTCGCCCTGTTAAATTACATCTATTCCTCAATCTTGAGCGACTTGAATCCCTGGGAAGTTTTTGCAATTGTAGCTGTGCCGCCTCTTTGTCTTCATAACTTGCATTTACATCTCTAATTATTGTTTTTAGAGCTTCACGCTTGGCTCTAAATTTGTTTACCATTTTTATGCGCTTATTTTCGCGCGCTATCATTGACTTTTTAGCCATAACTCGCCTTTAACTCTTAAATGGAAAATTGAATAGCTTTAGCAAAGCCAATCCTTCTTCGTTAGTTCTAGCACTTGTCGTGATCGAAATATCTAATCCACGTAGTGTATCAATCTTATCGTAATCTATTTCTGGAAAAATGATTTGTTCATTAACACCCATTGTATAATTCCCTCTACCATCGAAACTTTTGGGGCTTAAACCTCTAAAATCTCGGATTCTAGGAATTGCGATACTTATGAGCCTATCTAAAAATTCATACATACGCTCACTTCGCAAAGTGACCTTACAACCAATTGGCATATCGTCACGTATTTTAAAGCCAGCAATAGATTTTCTAGCTTTTGTTATCACAGGCTTTTGTCCTGAAATTTTTTCTAAATCGCTTAAGGCAGATTGCAGGATTTTCTTATCCGCTACAGCTTCACCCACTCCCATGTTCAAAGTGATTTTTGTTATTTTCGGAACCTGCATCACTGATTTATAACCAAGCTGCTTCTTCAATGAAGGTTGAATCTGTTCCTTAAACTGTTGTTGTAATCTCGCCATAGCTATTTATATACCTAAACATCAATAGTTTCTTTATTCGATTTAAAAAAACGAACTTTTTGCCCATCTTCCAACTGACGGATCCCTACGCGATCCGCTTTTTTGGTTTCGGGATTATATATACCAATATTTGACATATGAATTGGCATATCCTTTTCTATAATTCCGCCCGCTACTCCTGCGTTGGGATTTGGCTTTTGGTGTTTCTTTACCCGATTAATACCTTCCACAAGTACTTTATCTGATAACCGTTTAAGGACTTTTCCACGTTTGCCTTTATCTCGACCTGCCAAGACAATTACTTCGTCCCCTTTTTTGATTTTCTGCATTTTATTAACCTTTCAGTCTATAGAACTTCAGGAGCAAGAGATATTATTTTCATAAATTTCTCCCCTCTCAATTCTCTAGTTACTGGACCAAAAATTCTGGTGCCTAATGGTTGTAATTGGGTATTAAGTATAACTGCCGCATTTCCATCAAAGCGAATTACCGAGCCATCTGGCCTACGCACACCTTTTTTTGTTCGTACAACTAATGCGTTATATACCTCGCCTTTTTTTACTCTTCCACGAGGAATTGCATCCTTGACACTTACTTTTATAATATCGCCAATTCCTGCATATCGCCTGTGTGAGCCACCAAGTACTTTGATACACATCACCCTTTTTGCGCCACTATTATCTGCGACATCAAGGTTTGTTTGCATCTGAATCATGATAAATTCCTAGCTATATAATATTTAAACGATTATGCGTATTTATTTGTACGCTCTAGTATTTCAACCAATCTAAATGTTTTTTTCTTAGAAATCGGCCTACTCGACGTTATTGAGACAACATCACCTTCCTGACATTGGTTTTCAGCGTCATGGGCGAATATTTTTGACGATCTCTTCATGTATTTTCCATATATTGGATGTTTGATTGTACGTTCAACAGATACAGCTATTGTTTTATCCATTTTATTACTGACAACACGGCCTGTTATTGTCCTCAACTTCTCTGTATCAGTCATTGTTATTTCTCTTCTTTTCATTTAGAACGGTGTTTATTCGAGCAATGTTACGCCGTACCTTTTTTACTTGGTCCGGCTTGGACAATTGTCCCGTTCCTTTCTGCATTCTCAAATTAAACTGTTCTTTTGATAATCCAGTTAGAATATCTTGCAATTCTTTCTCTGTCTTTTGATGTAATTCTACCGCTTTCATTACATTACCGTCCGGGTTGCAAATGTTGTTTTTACAGGTAGCTTAGCAGCTGCTAATTTAAAAGCTTCTCTCGCAAGCTCTTCTGGCACACCTTGTATCTCATACAACATGGTACCTGGTTTTATTTGTGCTACCCAATATTCTACACTTCCTTTTCCTTTTCCCATTCTAACTTCTAATGGTTTTTTAGTAATTGGCTTATCAGGAAAAATCCTTATCCATAATTTTCCACCTCTTTTGACATGCCGAGTAATTGTTCTTCGAGCAGCTTCAATTTGTCGGGCAGTTATTCTACCTCGAGCAGTTGATTGCAAGCCATACTCACCGAAACTTACGGAGGACCCTCGCACTGCCATTCCCTTATTTCTGCCCTTATGCTGTTTTCTGAATTTAGTTCTTTTCGGCTGAAGCATTTTTCTTTCTCACTATTTCTTTTTGATTTCAGGTTTTTCTGAAGAATCTGTTGCTTTATTTGTATCGAAAACTTCACCTTTGAATATCCAGACCTTAATCCCAATAATCCCATATGTAGTATGAGCTTCCGCAGTCCCGTAATCAATATCTGCTCTAAGCGTATGTAATGGGACCCGTCCTTCTCTGTACCATTCACTGCGTGCAATTTCAGCTCCATTCAACCTGCCAGCAACATTAATTTTTATCCCTTCAGCACCAAGCCTCATAGTGTTTGTAACAGCTCTTTTCATCGCTCTACGATACATGATTCTCTTTTCTAGTTGCTGCGCAATACTTTCAGCGACCAAATGAGCATCAAGCTCAGGTTTTCTTATTTCCTCAACATTCAACTGAACAGGTATACCCATCATTTTGGATATTTCTGTTCTTAACTTGTCAATATCTTCGCCTTTCTTTCCTATAACCACACCTGGCCGAGCAGTATGTACAGTAATAAGAGCGTTATTTGCTGGTCTATTAACTTGAATTCTACTTACTGATGCATGGGCTAATTTTTTCTTCAAATACTCTCTAACCTGAAGATCCTGATGAAGAAACATCGGATAAACCTGTGTATTCGCATACCATCTTGAAGTCCAATCCTTGATATAACCAAGGCGTATTCCTGTTGGATGTACTTTTTGTCCCATTATTATCGCCCCTACTCGAACTCAGCTACTTTAATTGTAATATGGCAAGTTCTTTTTAAAATCTGATTTGCCGACCCTTTTGCTCTTGCTCTAAATCTTTTCAGCGTAACGCCCTCATCAACATAAACAGTTGAAACACGCAACTCATCAATATCAGCACTATCGTTGTGTTCTGCGTTTGCAATTGCTGACTCAAGAATCTTTTTTATAATCGATGCGGCTTTCTTTGGACTAAACGATAAAATATCCAATGCTTTTTCTACATGTAAGCCGCGTATCTGATCTCCAACCAATCTTGCTTTTTGTGCCGATAGCGGAGCATTTTTTAATTTTGCTGAAATTTCCATTGAGAAAAACCTTATCTTGACTTCTTATCTGCCAAATGACCTTTATAAGTTCTTGTTGACGCGAACTCACCTAGTTTATGGCCCACCATATTTTCCGATATTAGAATTGGAATATGCTGCCTTCCATTATGAACGGCAATGGTCAACCCTAGCATATCCGGGCTAATCATAGATCTTCTTGACCATGTCTTAATCGGTTTTTTGCTATTCGCTTTCACAGCCTCATCAACTTTCTTCATTAAATGATGATCAATGAACGGCCCTTTTTTAATTGAACGCGGCACCTTAATTCCTCACTATTTCTGTTTACGTGATCTTACGATCATGCTATCTGTTCGCTTGTTTTTCCTGGTTTTATATCCTTTTGTAGGCATTCCCCATGGCGACACTGGATGCCGACCTCCGGATGTCCTGCCTTCACCCCCTCCATGAGGATGATCCACTGGGTTCATGACAACTCCACGAACGGTAGGTCGAATACCTCTCCATCTCGACGCTCCTGCTTTCCCTAAAGAAATCAAGTTTCTTTCTGAATTGGAAACCTCACCAATAACCGCTTTACAGTCGGCAAGCACTTTCCGCATTTCTCCGGATCTTAGTCTCAACGTAACATTAGCACCTTCTTTTGCGACAAGCTGAGCTGAAGTTCCAGCGCTACGAGCTAACTGGGCACCTTTTCCAGGCTTTAATTCGATACAGTGTATTGCTGTACCTAATGGTATATTGCGCATTGGCATACAATTCCCAACTTTTACAGGAGTTGTTTCTGCTGCCAAAATTTCTTGGCCAACTTTAATACCCTTTGGTGCAATTACGTACTTCCTTCCGCCATCCTTGTATAAAACCAATGCAATATTTGCTGTTCTATTAGGATCATATTCAATACGCTCAACAACAGCTGGAATATCTGTTTTATTTCTTCTAAAATCAATAATCCTATAGCGCTGTTTATGCCCACCACCCACATGCCTAGTAGTTATGCGACCCTGATTATTACGACCACCAGATTTGTTTCCTTTATCCAACAACTTGGCATATGGTTTGCCTTTATGAAGATCCTCGTTTTTTATTCGTATTATGAACCTGGAACCTGGTGAGGTCGGTTTAGATTTTACAATAGCCATATGTATTTCCGTTATGATTCTTAGTCAGTTATTTATGCGGCCGAAAATTCAATATCGTGCCCAGGCTTAAGCTTAACATAAGCTTTTTTCCAGTCTTTTCTTTTACCCATCACACGACCAAATCTTTTCTTTTTTCCATTTACATTCAATACTCGAACTGCAGCAACTTCAACATCAAACATCTGCTCCACAGCTGCACCCACCTGTTTTTTTGTTGCTTCTTTGCGGACTTTAAATACGAAAGTATTATTGTTTTCTGCACTTGACGTACTTTTTTCAGAAATAATTGGCGCTGTAATTATATTGCTCAATTTATTTTGATTTATACTCATATCAAATGCCCCTCGATTTTTTTAATTGCTCCAGTTGTCGCAATCACTTTATCTGCGGCTACTAACTGCAATGGATTAAATGCATCGGCAGTAGCAAGATTCACACTTGGAATATTTCGTGCGGCCAAATTTAAATTTTCATCGTCAAATTCAGTGATAATCAATAGATTTTTTCCGTCAATCTCCTTGACCTTACTAAATAATTCTTTTGTTTTTGGCGATTTAGGCAATATATCGTTGCTTACAAAAAGTCTTTTTTGTCTCAACAATTCCGACACTATAGATTTAATGCCGTTTTTATACATTTTTTTATTCAGCTTTTGCTCGAATGATCTTGGTCTTGCCGCGAATGTTACTCCACCAGTTCGCCACAAAGGACTTCGAGCAGTACCCGCTCTAGCTCTGCCCGTTCCCTTTTGACGATACGGCTTCTTGCCACCCCCGCTCACATCGGAACGATTTTTTTGCGCCTTTGTTCCAGCCCTTGCTCCAGCAAGAAAACTAGTAACCAATTGATGAACCAAAGCTTCGTTAAAACCACATCCAAACACGGCCTCTGAAACTTCAGTGCCCCCAGCCGAATCCTGTTCATTTAAAGTAGGTATTTGCAAACTCATAATCTAATCCTTTTTCTGTATCTTAACTGCCGGGGTAATTATCACGTCGCCACCTTTTGAGCCGGGAACAGCCCCCCTAACAAGTATAATATTTCTTTCCTTATCAATAGCATGTATGGTTAAATTTTGAACTGTCTTTTTCTCAAACCCCATATGTCCAGCCATCTTTTTTCCTTTAAACACTCTCCCGGGAGTCTGACATTGCCCGATTGAACCTGGAGCCCGATGAGACAATGAATTTCCGTGAGAAGCATCCTGCATTTTAAAATTATGCCTTTTCACTCCACCTGCAAAACCTTTCCCGATACTTGTTCCTTTTACATCGACTTTTTGGCCTTTCACAAAAACATCTAAAGTTAATTCTGCACCAACCTCAAGGTCTTCTCCCTCCCCTTGACCCAACCTGAATTCCCACAGCCCTCTACCAGCCGTTGTATTTGCAGCAGCAAAGTGCCCTGCTGCTGCCTTGTTAACACGTGAAGATTTTTTTTCACCCGCAGTAACCTGGACAGCCCGATACCCATCTTTATCTAGGGTTTTAATCTGTATTACTTTTATTGGGTCTATTTGCACTACCGTCACTGGTATTGAAGCTCCATTTTCTTCAAAAACCCGTGTCATGCCGTATTTACGACCAACTAAACCTAATGACATTTATTTACCCTCTATTTCCAATAGTTTATTTGTTAATTCAACTTAATCTGAACATCAACACCTGCCGCTAAATCCAGCTTCATTAATGCATCAACAGTCTTATCAGTTGGATCTACAATATCTAAAAGTCTTTTATAGGTTCTCAACTCATACTGGTCTCTTGCATCCTTGTTTACGTGTGGAGAAATTAAAACCGTAAATCTTTCTTTTTTAGTCGGCAACGGAATAGGGCCCTTGATTTGCGCTCCTGTCCTACGCGCAGTTTCCACAATTTCGCTAGCAGACTGATCAATCAACTTATGATCAAATGCTTTTAGTCGAATTCTGATAGTCTGTTTTGACATTGCTTATCACTCAATAATTTTCGCAACAACACCCGCACCCACAGTGCGACCCCCTTCACGTACCGCAAATCGCAAACCCTCTTCCATGGCAATCGGTGCGATTAATTTCACTTCGACAGTAACATTATCTCCCGGCATTACCATTTCAACACCTTCCGGCAACTCAACAGCTCCAGTTACATCTGTTGTTCTAAAGTAAAACTGCGGACGATATCCATTAAAAAATGGCGTATGGCGCCCGCCCTCATCTTTTGATAAAACATAGATTTCTGCCTTGAAATGCGTGTGCGGGGTAATGGTACCCACATGCGCTAACACCTGTCCACGCTCTACTTCTTCACGCTTTGTACCTCGCAACAAAACTCCAACATTGTCACCTGCCTCGCCTTGGTCCAGTAGTTTACGAAACATTTCTACGCCGGTACACGTGGTTTTGGTAGTCTCTTTAATTCCAACAATTTCAATTTCTTCGCCAACCTTAATGATACCACGCTCAACACGACCGGTTACCACGGTTCCACGACCCGAGATTGAAAATACATCTTCGATTGGCATCAGGAAAGGCCCGTCAACCGCACGCTTTGGCTCGGGAATATAGGTATCCAGAGCCTCAACCAATTTGACCACCGATGGAACCCCGATTTCGCTGTCATCACCTTCCAGCGCTTTTAATGCCGAACCTACAATAATTGGCGTATCATCACCCGGAAACTCATAGGCATCAAGCAGCTCTCTAACTTCCATTTCAACCAGCTCAATTAATTCTTCGTCATCCACCATATCGGCTTTGTTCAGATAAACCACTATATAGGGTACACCTACTTGCCTTGACAACAGGATGTGTTCTCTCGTTTGTGGCATCGGGCCATCTGCAGCAGAGCAGACCAAAATCGCACCATCCATTTGTGCCGCCCCGGTAATCATATTCTTTACATAGTCAGCGTGCCCAGGACAATCAACATGCGCATAGTGCCGCTTTTCTGACTCATACTCTACGTGCGATGTTGCAATAGTAATCCCACGCTCACGCTCTTCAGGTGCGTTGTCAATCTGATCAAAGGCTCGAGCCTCGCCACCCTGCTTTTCCGCCATTACTTTGGTTAACGCAGCTGTTAATGTTGTCTTGCCATGGTCTACATGACCTATCGTGCCAACATTCACGTGGGGTTTGGTTCGTTCAAATTTTTCTTTGGCCATATAAATTACTCCTTAACTATCAACAAACATCACACTTAAAACTGGAGCCCATAACCGGATTTGAACCGGTGACCTCTTCCTTACCAAGGAAGTGCTCTACCTACTGAGCTATATGGGCCAATATTAAAAAATGGAGCGGGTGATGGGAATCGAACCCACGTAATCAGCTTGGAAGGCTGGAGTTCTACCATTGAACTACACCCGCAGAGATTTTGAAAAAATGATGGTGGAGGGGGGAGGATTCGAACCTCCGAAGGCGGAGCCGTCAGATTTACAGTCTGATCCCTTTGGCCACTCGGGAACCCCTCCGTTTCTTAAACGCTGAATTTTGATACAAATTTCCTCTTCTGTCAAATAAATCTGACTAGAATTTCTTAGAATCTACCTTAGGAGACAACCGGGCCATGTGGGGTTCGTTGCAAAATGAACGAGAAATCGAATACAATTTTCGATCTTTTGAAGGGTATAGTGAAGCCACATCATCCGTAAAAAATCCCAAAGACCAGGACAATGCATATTCCAGAGCAAACCTGCCACCTAATCTAGTGATGTCTGCCACCCTGATTGGGAGGTTGGTATAGCGAAATCGACGCAGGATAACACCACGGTATCCTAACAACCCTTTTTTCATGATCGTTAAGGGGGTTGAGATGCCAGCAAAGAGGTTATCC
>JALXCS010000233.1 GCA_026990815.1 Methylomonas sp.
GTAAAAACTGGAGATGGTAAAAATCGCACGGTTTTAGGCATTCAAGCCATGATAAATGCTTATTCTGATGAAGCCTTTGCTGCCAAAGGGCCCAGTAAAACTTCTGGTAGTGTGGCAAAGGGGCCTACTGCTAATGATGAGTTACATGACGTAACAAGCGCAGCCGAAACAAAAAAGGAGAAAGCAAAAGCTTTAGCAGAAGCCAAAGCCAAAGCAGAAGCAGATGCCAAAGCTCTAGCAGAAATAAAGGATGCAGCCGTAAAAGCGGATAAAGCAAGAATTGCCGCTGAAAATGCCCGTAAAGCTAAGCTGGCGACAGTGAATGCTATGGATTCCATACGAAAAAAAGTTAATCAAAAATGGGTCAGGCCATCCTCGTTAAAAGGCAAATATCAATGTATCATAAGAGTTAAACTATATCCTGGTGGGGGTGTGATTGACGCAAACATTATCAAGAGTAGTGGTAATGAAATCTTTGACCGTTCTGCAGTCAATGCCGTCAAGAAGGCAGAGCCTTTGCCAGTGCCCAAAGACCCGGCAGTTTTTGCAAATTTCAAAACATTTAATTTAATTTTCAAGCCCGAATAACTCATGAATTTTTATATCAAGCATAGAACCAGTCCTTTGTTGCTATTGCTAAGTTTGTTTATTGCAACGCATGTGCATGCTAATCTTACAATAGAAATTACCAAAGGTACTGAATCTGCCGTTCCAGTCGCTATTATCCCTTTTAGCTGGAACGGGCCATCTACAAGGCCACCTGTTGATCTGGCAGAAATCATTAAGTCGGATTTAAGTCGAAGCGGGTATTTTAAAGTTTTGGATGAGCGGAAAATGTTATCCAAGCCGACCCTGGCAGCTAATGTAAGATTCCGAAACTGGCAGGCATTAGGTCAGGATTATCTGGTCATTGGCCAAGTTAAAGATGACCGTGGCCGGTTTAAAATCGGTTTTCAGTTATTCGATGTTTATAAGGGCGAACAGTTAATGGGTTATCAAATGACAGTGATGGCGCATCAGCTACGTCGTTCAGCTCACCATATCAGTGATATTATTTATGAAAAATTAACCGGAATAAAAGGGATTTTCAATAGCAAAATTGCTTACATTACCAGTTATAAGCAGGCTAATGGCCGGCATGTTTATAAATTACAGGTTGCCGACGCGGATGGTTATAACCCCAAAACAATTATTTCTTCCCGGGAACCCATTATGTCTCCAGCTTGGTCGCCCGATGGAAAAAAAATTGCCTATGTGTCATTTGAAAAGAGATCGTCTGCCATTTTTGTTCAAACTTTAGCTAATGGTAAGCGAACCAGAGTATCTGATTTTCCGGGTATCAATGGCGCACCGGCATGGTCACCAGATGGGAGCAAGCTAGCGGTGACGTTGTCAAAAGATGGCAGTCCGGACATTTTTGTATTAAATCTGGCAACCCGGTCTTTGTTAAAAATAACCAAAAGCTATGCGATTGATACCGAGCCTTCCTGGTCGCCGGATGGACGGAGTATTGTGTTTACCTCGGACCGAGGGGGAAAGCCGCAATTATATTTAGTACCCAGTTCTGGTGGCAGAGCAAAACGCCTGACTTTTGATGGTGATTATAATGCCAAAGGTAGTTTCTCCAGAGATGGAAAACATCTCACCATGGTACATGCAAATCGTGGTGATTACAGAATTGCAGTTATGGATATGTCAACTCGAACTATTGATGTTTTGACTCAGGGACCATTGGATGAATCGCCTAGTTTTGCCCCAAATGGTAGTATGGTTTTGTATTCAAGTAAAAATGGCAGAAAGAGCACGTTGGCTGCAGTCTCTACGGATGGAAGCATGCAGCAACGCCTGGCTGTAGCTCGTGGCGACGTAAGAGAACCAGCTTGGTCACCTTAGCCTGATTTTGTATCCATTGAGTAAGAAACAGCTTGCTCAATAATTTGCTGTCGATTACTATTGGAAATTACTATTCGGAGTGTCAATTAGATGAAATATTTAAAAATATTATCAGTGTTGTTTTTTGTGGGCATCATTGCCTCCTGTAGCTCTACAGGTAAAGATGGATTTAGTTTATTTGGCGGATCGGAAGATGACGCGAAAACTAGTGGCTATAAAGATGATGCTTCTTTAAGTGGTGTACAAACACAAGGGACCGAAACTCAAGGATACTCTGCAGATGGAAGTTACGAGCAAGGTTTTGAGCCTGGTTCCGGCAAGCCATTAGGTCCGGAATTTAGTGATCCGAATAATCCTTTGTCACATCAAACTATTTATTTCATGTATGACAGTAGTCAAGTACAAGAAGAGTTTATTCCGGTCGTCCATGCTCATGCTCAATACTTGATTGCAAACCCCGGGCAGCGAATTATTCTTGAAGGACATACTGATGAGCGAGGTTCCAGGGAATATAATATTGCTCTGGGTGAGCAGCGTGCCAAAGCGGTGTTAAGAATTATGGAAATGCAAGGCGTGTCACCCAGCCAGGTAGAGATAGTCAGTTATGGGGAAGAAAAACCGGCAGCTTTAGAACAAGATGAAGCAGCATGGCAGTTAAACCGACGTGTCGAAGTGGTTTATCAATGAAAAAATTTAGTTTCTATATTTTTTTTCTGATTTTTATCAATGCTTTTGCCAAAGCAGAGCCAAGAATTTTACCACCTGTTGTCGATCATTCGACTTATCCTGGTGGGCAAAATCAAGCTGCTCATGCATTATCGCCAAAAGCACTTTATGAAACCTTGGGGCGTTTGGAACAGTTACAGGCAGAGGTTCAGCAACTCAGAGGACAAATTGAAGAGCAGGATTATACGATTCTGGAATTAAAAAAGCGTATCAAGAATATTTATATGGATGTTGATCAGCGTTTATTGAAGCTTGAGAATAATGGGGTAGCACAACCAAATCAGACTGAAGTCCCTGCTGCTACACCCCCCGAAGTACAAAAAGTTACTCAACCAAAGACAGCTGTTGTTCCTAAAAAAGCCAATAAAAATGAAAAAAAGCAATATCAGGCAGCTTTTGAAAAATTGGTTAATGGACATACGAGCCAAGCAATAAAGAAGTTTAATCAGTTTCTCAAGGATTTTCCAAATGGAGAATATACCCCCAATACACTTTATTGGTTGGGAGAGGCTTACAGCATTCAACAAAATCTTGATTTGGCAAGAAAATCATTTCAGCAAGTGATTAACGAATATCCTAATAGTTCAAAAGTTGCAGATGCCATGTTGAAACTGGGATATTTGGAAATTAAAGCCAAAAATCCTGTTAAAGCCCGGGAGTGGTTGTCAACAGTGACTACAAAATATCCTGGCACAACTGCCGCGCATTTAGCGACAAAAAAGTTGCAGCATCTTAAATAACACTTGTCGAACATAAAGAAATTTTTTGGCTGAAACAATAAGGATTACTGAAATTTTCTATTCTCTTCAGGGAGAGTCGAAAACGGTCGGTTTGCCGACGGTCTTTATTCGGCTCACCGGTTGTCCGTTGCGTTGCCAGTATTGTGATACCGAATATGCCTTTCAAGGAGGTGATAATCTATCTATTGAAGCGATTGTTGATCAGGCTAAAAGCTTTTCCACTTCCTATATAACGGTCACTGGCGGAGAACCTTTGGGCCAGAAAAACTGTTTGCAGCTATTAAAAAAATTAGCGGATAATAATTTGAATGTATCTTTGGAAACCAGTGGCGCTCTTGATATCGAGGAAGTTGATGAACGCGTAATTAAAATTATGGATTTGAAAACGCCTGGTTCAGGAGAAATGCATCGGAACAGGTATCAAAATATTGATTTCTTAAATAGTTCTGATCAGGTTAAATTTGTTATCAGTCACCGTGAAGACTATCTTTGGTCAAAATCTATTTTGGAGAAATATAAAATAAATCAACGTTGTGAAATTTTGTTTTCTCCTAATACCGTTAATCAAAATCCGGCGCAACTTGCCAACTGGATTTTGGAAGATCAGCTGCCGGTTCGGTTTCAACTGCAATTACATAAAATTCTTTGGGGTAATGTGGCTGGAAAATAGCCGCAGATAATATTTTGTATGACTAATAAAGCCATTATTCTTCTTTCTGGTGGATTGGATTCCATTACTATTCTGGCATCTGCAAAACAGCGAGGTTATGCCTGTTATGCCTTAAGTTTTGAATATGGTCAAAAACATAATGCTGAATTAGAAGCTGCAAAAAATATTGCACTAGAATACGAGGTCATTGAGCATAAAATCATCAAACTGGACATGGGGTCTATTGGTGGCTCAGCATTGACTGACGATAAAATCAATGTTCCAGAAAGTCTACAAAACGGGATTCCTGCTACCTATGTGCCAGCCAGAAATACAGTGTTTTTAGCTTTGGCACTGGGTTGGGCTGAGGTTATTAAAGCCAAAGCAATTTTTATCGGGGTCAATGCTGTCGATTATTCGGGTTATCCTGATTGCAGACCTGAATTTATAGATGCTTTTCAAAAACTAGCCAGGGTAGCCACCAAAGCAGGCATTGAAGGTGAAGAAATTGCCATCATCACACCGTTGATTTCATTCTCCAAAGCAGACATTATAAAAAAGGGAACTAAATTAGGTGTGAATTATGCCCAGACTGTTTCATGTTATAGCGCTGATGAAAAAGGCATGGCATGCGGAAAATGTGACGCTTGTCGCTTGCGTGCTAGAGGGTTTGAGGAGGCCGGAATATCTGACCCCACTCGTTATAAATTATTCTAACCACAATAGGTTTTCTTATATTCA